>VBCJ01000243.1 GCA_005884335.1 Betaproteobacteria bacterium
ATACCACGCGGGCACGAACGTCGCGCTCGCGCTCGATTGCGCCAGCTCCGAGTTCTACCAGGACGGCAAATACGTCCTCGACTCGAAAAAGCAAAAACTCGGTTCCCCGGAGTTCGGTGAATTTCTCGCCAGATGGGCGGACAAATACCCGATCATCAGCATCGAAGACGGGATGGCCGAGTCGGACTGGGACGGCTGGCGCGCACTGACCGAGAGACTCGGCAAAAAGGTGCAGCTGGTGGGCGACGACGTCTTCGTCACCAACACCAAGATCTTGCGCGAGGGAATCCAGCTCGGCGTCGCCAACTCGATTCTCATCAAGGTGAACCAGATCGGGACGCTCACCGAGACTTTCGCGGCGATCGAGCTTGCGAAGCGCTCCGGTTATACCGCGGTGATTTCGCACCGATCGGGGGAGACCGAGGACACGACGATATCCGACATCGCCGTCGGCATGAACGCGCTGCAGATCAAGACCGGGTCGCTGTCGCGTTCGGATCGGGTCGCGAAATACAACCAGCTGCTGCGTATCGAGGAAGATCTTGGCGACGCGGTCGGCTACCCGGGGCGGGAAGCTTTCTATCAATTGAGATGAAAATACTCGCTCTCACTCTCGCCGCCTTCATCCTTCTGCTGCAGTATCCCTTGTGGCTCGGGAAGGGCGGATGGCTCCGGGTATGGAGTCTCGACCAGCAGGTGCAGGAACAGAAAGAAGCGAACGCCAGGCTGAGCCGGCGCAACGGCGCGCTCGATGCCGAAGTGCGTGACCTGAAGCAGGGGTTCGAAGCGATCGAGGAGCGCGCCCGCTACGAACTCGGCTTGATCAAGCAGGACGAGATCTTCTTTCAGGTCGTTCCGCCGCGTCCGGCACCCTGAGCCGGACGCGGCGGAAGAGAGCGGGCGTTTTCGGGTCTATAATCGGGTAAAGGCCGACAGGGGATTTCGCGATGAGGCTCAGCCCGGAGCAACTTCAGCATTTCGAGCGCGACGGCTATCTTTTCTTTCCGAGCCTGTTCAGGCCCGATGAGGTCAAAGTGCTTGTCGACGAAGTGCCGCGGCTCTACGCCCAGCGCCGGCCCGAGAACGTGCGCGAGAAGGGCAGTGACGCGGTGCGCACGAACTTCGCCGCACACATGTACAGCACCCCTTTCGCGAAGCTCGCGCGCCATCCGCGCATGGTCGAGCCGATCATGCTGATCTTCGGCGAAGAGTTGTACATGCACCAGTTCAAAATCAACGGCAAGTTGGCTTTCGACGGCGACCTCTGGCAGTGGCACCAGGACTACGGCACCTGGAAGAACGACGACCTGATGCCCGACGCTCGCGCGATGAACGTCGCGATCTTCCTCGACGAGGTCAACGAGTTCAACGGACCGCTGATGTTCATTCCCGGCAGCCACAAGCTCGGTGTGATCGAAGCCGATCACGACACCTCGACGACCAGCTACCCGCTTTGGACGATCAACCACGACACCATCAAGAAACTCGTCGGGCGCGGCGGCATCGTGGCTCCAAAAGGTCCGCCCGGGTCGATGATTCTGTTTCACTCCTGCCTGGTGCACGCCTCCACTGCCAACCTCTCTCCCTGGAATCGGGTCAGCGTCTATTTGAGCCTGTGCGCTGTGTCAAACCACATAAGACGCTTCAAGCGTCCGGGGTACATCGCGCACCGCGACTTCACGCCGCTGAAGTGCCTCCCCGACGATTGTCTGCTCAAACAGTACGACGTGCCGCTTCCGTGGAAAGACGGAACTCCGCCGGAAGAGCTGCAAGGCGCGCTCAAGGCCGCATGAATCTGTACGCAAAGCTCCAGGAGCGCGAAGCGCAAGGCAAGCCGCTGCGGGTCGGCATGATCGGCGCGGGCAAATTCGGCGCCATGTACATCGCGCAGGTGCCGAAGACGCCGGGTGTGCATCTGGTCGGTATCGCGGACCTTTCTCCCGCGAATGCACGGGCCAGCCTGGAGCGCGTGGGCTGGAGGCAGGAACACTACGCCGCTGCGTCCTTGGAAATGGCGCTGAAGGAGCGGCGGACGCACGTCTCGGAGGATTGGCGTGCGCTCGTCGCGCATCCGGCGGTGGAGATCGTCGTCGAAGCCACCGGCAATCCGATCGCGGCGGTCGAGCATGCGCTCGCCGCCTTTCGAAACGGCAAGCACGTGGTGATGGTGACCGTTGAGGCGGATGCCTTCTGCGGGCCCTTGCTTGCGAAAAAAGCCAAGGAGGCGGGCGTCGTGTACAGCCTCGCCTACGGTGATCAGCCGGCGATCATCTGCGATCTCGTCGATTGGGCGCGCGCGGCGGGATTCCCGGTGGTCGCGGCCGGGCGCGGCCACAAATGGCTTCCGCATTTTGCGCAGTCCACGCCGGAAACCGTATGGGGCTACTACGGCCTCACGCCCGAGCAGGCCCGCGTGGGCGGACTCAACCCGAAGATGTTCAACTCTTTTCTGGACGGCTCGAAGCCGGCGATCGAGGCCACCGCAGTGTGCAATGCAACCGGGCTTACGCCGGCGCCGGAGGGGCTCGCGTATCCCCCCGCGTCCATCGAAGACCTGCCGCTGGTGATGCGGCCGAAGGCCGAAGGCGGGCAGCTGCATCACAAGGGGCAGGTCGAAGTCGTGTCCTCGCTCGATCGCGACGGGCGGGCGATTCCTTACGACATTCGCTTCGGCGTGTGGGTGGTGTTCGAGGGCGAGACCGATTACATCCGGCGCTGCTTCACGGAATACGGCGTGCGAACCGACCCTTCGGGGCGATATGCGTCGATGTACAAGCGCTGGCACTTGATCGGGCTCGAGGTCGGAATTTCGGTGGCCTCGGTCGGGTTGCGCAGAGAGCCGACCGGGTGCGCGACGGGCTTTCGCGCAGATGCAGTGGCGAGCGCCAAGCGCGACCTCAGGGCCGGCGAGATTCTCGACGGCGAAGGCGGATACATGGTGGCAGGCAGGCTGATGCCCGCCGCGGATTCGCTTGCGCTCGGCGGGTTGCCGCTCGGTTTAGCGCACCAACTGAAGCTAGTCAATCCCGTCAAGGCCGGCCAGGCCGTGCGCTGGGCCGATGTCGCCTACGACGCCGGGGCCGAGGCGGTGCGGGTGCGCCGCGAAA
>VBCJ01000244.1 GCA_005884335.1 Betaproteobacteria bacterium
AGCAGCACCACCACCAGCAGGTAGTAATATTTGATCGGCCCGCTGAAAGTCAGGCCCAGAAAGCTGTCGGACTTGGAAAAATCGATCCCGCCCAGCCGGAACGGATCGATGCGCGCGATCCCCTGCGGGCCGTTGGTGATGTTGACGGGCTGGGACAGGTTGTTCAGGAAAATCCGCACGATCTCGCCGAAGCCGAGCGTCACGATGGCGAGGTAGTCGCCGCGCAGCTTGAGCGTGGGGGCTCCGATCAGCACTCCGAAGAGCGCCGCCACCGCGGCCCCGATCGGCAGGATCGCCCAGAACGGCCAGTGGATGCCGAAGTGCGGCGAGGCGAGCAGGGCGTAGACGTAGGCGCCCACCGCGTAGAAGGCGACGTAACCGAGATCGAGCAGCCCGGCGAAGCCGACTACGATGTTCAGGCCGAGCGACAGGAACACGAACAGGATCGCGAGATTCGTGATCCGCACCCAGGTCGTGCCGACGGCCGCGAGAGCAAACGGCAGCGCGAGCAGGGCGAGCGCGACGATGGCCGCGCCGGCCCACGGCGCGGCGGCGTGCCGTTTCAAGCGCGCGGTCGATTCGATCACGCCCTGTCCCCGACCCGCTCGCCGAGCAGCCCCGAAGGCCGCAACACCAGCACCGCGATCAGCACGATGAACGCGAACACGTCCTGATAATTCGAACCGAACACATTTCCGGTCAGGTCGCCTATGTACCCGGCGCCCAGGGCTTCCACCACGCCGAGCAGTACCCCGCCGAGCATCGCTCCGGGTATGTTGCCGATACCGCCCAGCACCGCCGCGCAGAACGCTTTCAGACCCAGCTGCGATCCCATGGCGTAGTGAGCGATGCCGTAGTAGCTCGCCACCATGACTCCCGCCACCGCGGCGAGCGCCGCGCCGATGACGAAAGTCAGAGCGATGATGCGGTTTGCGTCGATGCCCATGAGTCCTGCAACCTGCGGGTTATGCGCGGTCGCGCGCATCGCGGTGCCGAGCCGCGTGCGATACACGAGAGCCGCGAGTCCCACCATCATCGCAAGCGAGATCGACAGAATGGCGATCTGCACGCTGGTGATGGTGGCCCCGGCAAAGTGGTACGACTCCACCTTGATGATCTGCGGAAAGGCGAGCGGGTTGCGGCTCCAGATCAGCATCGCCAGGTGCTGCAAGATGATCGACACGCCGATCGCGGTGATCAGGGGCGCAAGCCGCGGCGCGCCCCGCAGGGGCCGGTACGCCGCCCGCTCCATCGCGTAGCCGATCAGCATGCACACCGGGATCGCGCACCCGGCCGCAACGAGGACGATGGCGAGCGGCGGAAGCCCCGAGGGCGCGAGGGCGCCGATGACCGAGAACGCCACCATCGCGCCGACCATCACGACCTCGCCATGGGCGAAGTTGATGAGCTGGATGATTCCGTAGACCATGGTATAGCCGAGCGCGACCATGGCATAGACGGCCCCGAGCGTCAGGCCGTTGATCACTTGCTGGATGAAAACGTCCATGCCTCGCCAAAACCCATCAATAAAAACGGCACCCGCAGGTGCCGTCTTTGGAAATTCCCTTCAAGAGCGCTTACTTCTTGGCGACATCTGCCGCGGGCGCCGTGGATTGCGCCACGAAATCTTCGTACTTGATGGTCTTGCCGCTCTTGATGATGGCGATCGGCAGGAGCTTGCCGCCCTTCATGGTGAAGATGGTCATTTCGGCGTCCTTGCGGTCGCCTTTTTCATCGAAAGAAATCCTGCCCGTCGCGCCTGCGAAATCGATTTTCTGCAGAACGGGCAGATATTTCGCCGGGTCGGCCGAATTGGCTTTCTTCATCGCCTCGATCAGCAGGTTTGCGGCGTCGTACGTGAAGGGTGCGTAGAGGATCGGGTCGATATTGAAGCGCTTCTTGTAGGCGTCAAGGAATTTTTTCGAGGCCGCCTGCGGCGGGATTCCCGCCTGCGAGCACAACAAGCCCTCGGCGCCACTTCCGGCGAACTCACCCATTTTGTCGGTGCAGGCACCGTCACCGAAGGAGAACACCGCCTTGACCCCGAGCTCCCTGCCCTGCTTGAGCAGGGGACCGGCGGTGGAATCCATTCCGCCGTAGAACACCGCGTCTGGGCCACGGCCCTTCAGCTTCGTGAGGACCGCCTTCCAGTCCACCGTCTTGTTCGTGCCCTGCTCTCGCGCCAGCACTTTCACTCCGGCGGCCTTGAGCGTCTTTTCGACTTCGTTTGCCAGACCCTTGCCATAGGCCGTCGCATCGTCAATGATCGCCACAACCTTCGGTTTGGCGTTGGCGATCAAATAATTCGCGACCGCCGGGCCCTGCTGGTCGTCGCGACCGACCACGCGGAAAACACCCTTGAGACCCCGCTCCGTGAGTTCAGGATTGGTTGCGGAGCCGGTTATCATCGGGATATTCGCGCCGCTGTAGATGTTGGACGCCGGAATCGAGGTGCCCGAATTGAGGTGCCCGACGACGCCGGCGACTTTCGCGTCCACCAGCTTTTGCGCCACGGTATTGCCAACCTTGGCGTCTTCCTGATCGTCCTCTGCCAGAAATTCGAACACGGCTTCCTTGCCGCCGATCCTGATTTTTTCCGCCTTGGCTTCCTCCACCGCAAGCCGCGCCCCGTTCTCGTTATCCTTGCCGAGGTGAGCGATGCCGCCGGTCAGCGGCGCGACGCTGCCGATCGCGATCGTGAGAGTCGCAGGAGCCTGTGCCTTCTTGTCTTCGCCGCAGCCGGCAACGCCAACCATGGCCGCAATCGCGATGACGCCGAAATGGGAGCGGATCATGGCAGCCTCCGGTTCAAGACGCGGTGCAAAGACTCGGCTGATTATGCGGACGGCCCACGGGGCTGTCAATTTTCCCCGGCGCTTCACGCGCCCAGGCGAAACGGCCCGCCGGCTCCATGCGGCCGGCCGGCAGCGCCGGCTCTTTTGGCGGGTTTCGCCTACTTGACCGTCAGAATGTATTTCGCCAGAGTTTTCGCATCGTCATCGCCGACGGTCCCGTTCGGCGGCATCGGGATGGGGCCCCACACGCCGGTCGAGCCCTCTTTGATCTTCTTCACGAGATAGGCCTCGGCGTCCTTTCTGGACTTGTACTTGGCCGCCACTTCCTTGTACGCGGGGCCGACCAGTTTCTTGTCGACCGTATGGCAGCTCAAGCAGGCTTTCTCCTTCAAGAGCTCCTGCGCGTCGGCGGCGAGCACGGGGCCGCTTGCGAACGTGAACACGGCAGCTGTGGATAGCACTAGGGGTTTCATGAACTCTCCGGGAAGGTAAAAAAATTCTGCGCAATGCTACTGCATTTCGCCCTGCTTGGAAACCTGCTCGAGCAGGTCTTCCAGGCGATCGATCGGCGCAAGGCAGGTAACGCCCTCGCACACCCAGGCGTTGACCTGGCTTCCAGCGGGCTTGGCGAGGGCCGGCGGCAGGTCGCGGAGCTCGGTCCCGGCCGCGATCACCATGGTGTGCGGCAGATAGCGTTGAGCGAGCGCGCTTCTCCAGCGCCCCAGCTCCGCCGACGGCCCGCGAAGGATCAGCGTGCGCGTCGGCCTCTGGTGCTCCTCCAGCGCGATGAGCAGCGTCGCGTGCCCTCCCGGCTGTTCGCTGATGGCGGAATGAAACTGCGCGAGCGTGCGCTCGGCAGCGAGCGCGTAGCGCGACTCGCCGGTGAGAAAGTGCAGGCGCTGCAGGGCGAACGCCGCCATGCCGTTTCCCGACGGCGTGGCGTTGTCGTAGCCGGGCTTGGGGCGGTGGATCAGCCGCTCGTGATCGTGGCTGGTGAAGAAGAACCCGCCGTTCTCCTCGTCCTCGAACTGCTCGAGCAGCACCTCGGCGAGGTCCTCGCCAAAAGCGAGCGTGCCCGGGTCGAATTCCGCCTGCAGGAGCTCGATCAGCGCGGCAAGGAGGTAGGCATAGTCGTCCAGGTAGGCGTTGAGGTGCGCCTGAGCGTCCTTGTACGTTGCGAACAGCCGCCCGTTCTTCCACATCGTGCCGCGGATGAAACCGAGCCCCCGCTTCGCCGAAGCGAGCCACTCGTCGCGGCCGAACACCGCCGCCGCGCGCGCCATCCCGGCGATCATGAGGGCGTTCCAGCTCACCAGCACTTTCTCGTCGCGCCCCGGGCGCACGCGCTTCTCCCGCGCTGCGAAGAGTTTTTTTCTTCCCGAGACGAGCAGGCGGGCGCAATCGTCCTCGCTCTTTCCGAGCGCCTCGGCGACGGCAGCCAGGGGGCGCGCAACGTTCAGGTGCCAGTGCGTATTCTCGAAGTTGGGTGGCCCATCCAGGCCGTAATGCGGCGCGAGCACCGCGTATTCGTCCGGCGAAACCAGCGCCTGCGCTTCCCCGGGCGTCCACACGTAGAACTTGCCCTCCTCGTGCTCCGAATCCGCGTCGAGCGAAGAGTAGTAGCCACCTTCGGGAGACTGCATCTCGCGCATCACCCATCCCGCGGTCTCTTCGGCGACTCGCGCAAAGCGGGGATTTCGCGTGGCGGTCCAGGCATCCGAATACAGGCGCAGCAGCGGGCCGTTGTCGTAGAGCATTTTTTCGAAGTGCGGGATCTGCCACTGCGCGTCCACGCTGTAGCGCGAGAACCCGCCCCCGATCTGGTCGTAGATGCCCCCGAGCGCCATGCGCTCGAGCGTAGTCGTGGCGACCCGCTCGGCCGCGCCGTCGCCTGCCGCGGCGGAGCGGCGCAGGCAGAATTCGAGTTCCGCGGGGTGCGGGAACTTGGGCGCCCCGCCGAACCCGCCGTAGCGCGAGTCGAAGCTGGTCTTCAAGCTGCGCAGGCCCGCGGCTATGGGCCCCGCCGACAGCTCCGAGTGATGCGCGGGCGCGCCGGGTTGCATGCTTTCGAAGGTGGCGAGAATCGTCTCGTTCTGACGGCCGATTTCATCGCGCTGCTCGCGGTAGATCCGCGCGACGCGCTCGAGCAGCTGCGGAAATCCCGGAAGGTTGTAGCGCGGCTCCTTGGGGAAATAAGTACCACCGAAAAAGGGCGCGCCGTCGGGCGTGAGGAACATGGTGAGCGGCCAGCCGCCCGGCCGCTGGGCGAGCATCTGGTGCGCGAGCTGATAGACCTGATCGAGATCCGGACGCTCCTCCCGGTCCACCTTCACGTTGACGAACAGGCGATTCATCACCTCGGCCACCGCAGGGTCCTCGAAGGACTCGTGCGCCATCACGTGGCACCAGTGGCAGGCGGAGTACCCGACCGAGAGGAGGATCGGCTTGTCCTCCTCGCGCGCACGGGCGAGCGCCTCCTCCCCCCAGGCGTGCCAGTCGACGGGATTGTGCGCGTGCTGCTGAAGGTAGGGGCTGGTTTCCCGTGCGAGGCGATTGGGCATGACTTAGGACAGCAGGAGCCGTCTACCAGTTTAAACTAGCTGCCGACTCCCGGGAGAACTCGCATGGAACTCGATCGCGCGCGGCGCCGCGCGCTGCTAGTCTTGGCCACCGGGATCGGCTTGCCCGCGGCGCTTGGGCGCGCGCTCGCGCAAACTTCCGCGAAGCAGGGCGTGCGCACCGTTCAGGGAGACATGAGGATCAACGGCAAGCCCGCCGAACCGGGGACGCTCGTGCGCCCGGGCGATACGATCGTGCTCGGAAGCGGCGCCCTCGCCGCATTCCTAGTGGGGGAGGACGCGTTTCTCATGCGGGGAAACAGCCGCGCGGAGCTGATGGGGAGCGGCCTGCTCGTGAGCGCCCTGCAACTGGTCACCGGCAAGCTGCTCGGCGTCTTCGGCCGCGGCGGCGAGCGAAGGCTGGTGACCGCGACCGCAACCATCGGCATCCGCGGCACCGGCGCCTACATCGAGGCCGAGCCCAGGCGAACTTACTTTTGCCTGTGCTACGGTACCGCCGACGTCGCCGCGACGATGGGCGGAGCGCGCGAGTCCTACAGCACGCGTCACCACGAATCGCCGCGCTACATCTACGGCGACGGTCGAAAGCGGGCCATCGTCCCGGCGAGCGTCGCCAACCACACCGACAGCGAGCTGATCCTGCTCGAGTCCCTGGCAGGCCGCAGCCCGCCGCAGAGCTTCATGGACAGCCCGGTCCGGTACTAACCGGGGACAGACCACGTTTTTCCCCGACGGCCGCTTCGAATTTCCGCTCGGCGAGAAAAACGTGGTCTGTCCCCGGTTTTCTCAGCCGTCGGTAATGGCGCCCTTGCTCGCAGTGGACACGAGCTTCATGTACTTCGCGAGCAGGCCGCGGGTGTAGCGCGGCTTGGGCTGCTTCCATTTTTTCCGTCGCGCGGCAAGCTCTTTTGCGGAGACGTTCAGCTGGATGAGGCGCTTCTTCGCATCAATCGCGATCGAGTCGCCTTCTTTCACCAGCGCGATCGTCCCGCCCACGTAGGCCTCCGGCGCGACATGCCCGACGACCATGCCCCAGGTGCCGCCGGAAAAACGCCCGTCGGTGACGAGGCCGACCGATTCGCCCAAGCCCTGGCCGATGAGCGCGGAAGTGGGCGCTAGCATCTCCCGCATGCCAGGGCCGCCTTTCGGTCCTTCGTAGCGGATCACGATCACGTCGCCCGCCTTGATTTTCCTCGCGAGAATGGCGGCCATCGCCGCGGGCTCCGAATCGAACACGCGCGCCGGGCCCTGAATCGAGGTCTGCTTGAGCCCCGTGATCTTCGCGACGCATCCTTCGGTGGCGAGATTCCCCCTTAGGATCGCGAGGTGCCCCTGCGCGTACACCGGATTGCTCCAGGGGCGGTTCACATCCTGGCCGGCCCGGGGCTCCTCGGGCACGTTCGCGAGCTCCTCGGCGAGCGTGCGCCCGGTGATCGTCAGGCACTCGCCGTGCGCCAAGCCGTGCGCGAGCAGCATCTTCAGCACTTGCGGAACGCCGCCCGCGGCGTGAAAGTCGGTGGCGACGTACGGGCCCGATGGCTTGAGGTTGCACAGCACCGGCACTTTTCGCCGTATGCGTTCGAAGTCGTCGATGCTCCATTTAACGCCGGCAGCGGCTGCAATCGCGAGGTAGTGCAGCACTGCGTTGGTCGATCCGCCGGTCGCCATCACCATGGCGACCGCGTTTTCAATCGATTTTCTGGTGATGATGTCGCGCGGCCGGATGTTCTCGCGGATCGCGTCGATCAGGACCTTCGCCGATTCCCCGGCGGAGTCCGCCTTCTCCGGATCGGGCGAGGCCATCTGCGAGGAGCCGAGGAGGCTCATGCCGAGCGCCTCGAACGAGGAAGACATGGTGTTCGCGGTGTACTGGCCGCCGCAGGCGCCCACCGACGGGCAGGCGTTCTTCTCGATGCCGTCGAAATCCTCCTGCG
>VBCJ01000251.1 GCA_005884335.1 Betaproteobacteria bacterium
GAATGGGACGTGCGGACCAACTCGCGCAGATGGTCGGACCAGCTCGCCAAGATCTTCGGCCTGCGCCACGACCAGTTGCCGTCGACTTTCGACGGTTTTTATCCGCTCGTTCATCCGGAGGACCGGGAGCGTACGGCGAGGATCGCGAACGAGGCGCTGCGGGGCGGCACCGACTACGAAAACCAGTTTCGCATCGTGCGCCCGGACGGGGTCATCCGCACGGTGCACAATCAGGCCCGCGTGGACCGCGACGAATCGGGCAGGCCGGTGCGGGTCATCGGTGTGTGCCAGGACATCACCGAGAGGAAGCTGGCCGAAGAGCAGGTGCGCGCGAGCCAGGAGCGGTTCCGCATGATGGTGGAGAACGTCCGCGATTACGCCATCTACATTCTGGACATGAACGGCTATGTCACCAGCTGGAACCTCGGGGCGGAGCGCATCGAGGGATATCGCGCCGAGGAGATCATCGGCAGGCATTACTCCTGCTTTTTCCCGCCCGATCACGCCGCCCGGGGCGACCCCGGAATGCAGCTCCAGTTCGCCTCGGTCCAGGGACGATACGAAAGCGAGGGCTGGCGCGTGCGCAAGAACGGGTCGCAGTTCTGGGCTCACGTCATCGTCACGCCCCTGCTCGACGAGACCGGAAAATCGCGCGGCTTCTCGGAGATCACGCACGACATCACGGAGCGCAAGCGCGCCGAGGAAGACCTCCACAGCTACGCCGACCGCCTGAAAATCACCTCCCGGCGCCTGGTCGAGGTTCAGGAGGCGGAACGCAGGCTCCTTGCAAGAGAACTGCACGACCGGGTCGGGCAGAACCTCACCGCGCTGGGGATAAACCTGAGCATCGTCGCAGGCGGCCTGCCCGCGGGATCGAAGCCCGAGCTCGCCGGGCGGCTCGAGGAATGCAGCTCGCTCCTCGAAGGCACGGTCGACGCAATGCGAAACGTCATGGCCGAACTGCGGCCCCACGCGCTGGACGACTACGGGCTTCCGGCCGCTCTGCGCTCGCTCGCCACGGGCTTTTCGCGCAGAACGGGCATTCAAGTCGCTTTCGAGGGAGACGTTCCGGGGGCCGATCTGCCCAAGCCGGTGGACCTCGCCATGTTCCGGATCGCCCAGGAGGCGCTCAACAACGTCGCCAAGCACTCGAACGCGAAACGCGTAGAGATCGCGATCCGACGCGCCAACGGTTTGGCGACGCTGTCGGTCCGCGACAATGGCGTCGGCTTCGATCCGAAGCGAATCGAGAGATCCAACCGGGAGGCCGGCTGGGGGCTTTTGATCATGCGGGAGCGGGCCGAGGCCGTCGGGGCCCAATTCTCGCTGAAGGCCGGCCTCCGCACGGGTGTGCAGGTGCTCGTGGAGTACCACGTCTCGAGCGGAGGTGTGAGATGACGGTGACGGTGCTGCTTGCCGACGATCACGCGGTCGTCCGTGACGGTCTTCGGGCCCTGCTCGAAACGGGCGACCTGCAGGTGGTTGCGGTCGCGGGCAACGGCCGCGAGGCGGTCGCCGAGGCTCTGCGCCTGCGCCCCGACATCGTCATCATGGACATCGCCATGCCGGAGCTCGACGGCGTGGAGGCGACGCGGCGCATCGTCGAGAAATGTCCGGAAACGCGCGTGCTGATCCTGTCCATGTATCTGAGCGCCGAGCACATCTACCGCGCCTTGCAGGCGGGCGCGCAGGGCTACGTTCTGAAGGAATCGGCGGGCGAGGAAGTGGTGGAGGCGATCCGCGCGCTCCGGGCGGGCAAGCGCTACCTGAGCCATCGGATCACCGAGACGGTGATCGACGACTACCTTCGCGAAGGCGCGAACGTCAGCCCGCTCGACAGCCTCTCGCTGCGCGAGAGGGACGTGCTGCAGCTGGTCGTCGAGGGGCGCACCAACGCCGCGATCGCGCAGGCGCTGTCGCTTTCGCCCAAGACCGTGGAAACCTACCGCGCGCGCATCATGAAGAAGCTCAAGGTCCGCGATACCGTCGAGCTCGTGAAGTTCTCGATGAGGCACGGACTAATCAGCTGATTCGTTTCATTTATCGGGTTTTCCTGACACGATGTGTTGGGTTTCCCCGATGGACGCGGCGCAAGCCTCTGCTTAGGCTCGGATCGTCGAAGCAGCAATACGGGGCCCGGAGGGTGGTCCGCACTGAAATTTCAAGCACTTGCTCGATGCTGGCGAGGGTGGGCTGGCGGCGCGCGCTCGTCTTCAATGTCCTCTTCCTCGCCTCGGCGGCCGTCGGCGCGCAACTCATGCGCGTCGCGGACATCGCGGATCTGAGCATCGAGGAACTGGGCAACATCCAGATCACCTCGGTGTCGCGGCACGCCGAGCGGCTCTCGGATGCCCCCGCAGCGATTTTCGTGATCACCAGGGAGGACATCCGCCGCTCCGGCGCGACCCGCCTTCCGGAGGCGCTGAGGCTCGCCCCCAATCTCGAGGTCGCGCGCTCGAGCGCGAGCTCCTACGCCATCAGCGCGCGCGGCTTCAACAACACCATCGCCAACAAGCTGCTGGTCCTCATCGACGGACGCACCGTCTATACGCCGCTCTTCTCCGGAGTTTTCTGGGATGCCCAGGACGTGATGCTGGAAGACGTCGAGCGCATCGAGGTGATCAGCGGCCCCGGAGCGACCTTGTGGGGCGCAAACGCCGTGAACGGGGTGATCAACGTGATCACGCGGCGCGCTTCCGATACCCAGGGCGCATTTGCGTACGCGCAAAGCGGCAACCTCGAGCGGGGCTACGGCGCGCGCTACGGCGGCGCGGAGGGCAACGTGTCGTATCGGGCTTACGGCAGGGTCTTCGATGTCTTCAACACGAGCACCGCGAACGGCGCCACCCTGAGCGACGGCTGGAGCAAGGGGCAGGCCGGTTTTCGGGCCGACTGGGGCACCACGGCGAACGGCTTCACCTTGCAAGGCGACGGCTACCGAGGCTCGCTCGACCAGGTGACTGACCAGAACGCGCATATTTCCGGAGCAAACCTGCTCGCCCGTTGGAACCGCGACCTCGCCGGGTGGGGCAGTCTGCAAGTGCAGGCCAATGTCGACCAGACCGAGCGCGATATTCCGGGCGTTTTCGGGGAGCACCTCAATATTTTCGATTTTGAGTTCCAACACGGACTGAACGCGATCGGGGGACACCGGCTCACCTGGGGCGGCGGCTATCGGTACGGGTACGATCACGTGAGCAACAGCGCCGTACTGGCTTTCCTGCCCGCCAATCAGAGGATGCGCTGGGCAAATGTGTTTGCGCAGGACGAGATCGCGCTGCAAGAAAACCTGCGGCTCACGCTCGGCGCCAAGTTCGAGAACAACTACTACACCGGCACCGAGCCCTTGCCGTCGGCGAGGCTCGCCTGGAAACTGCAACCGCAGCGCCTGGTCTGGGGCGCGGTATCGCGCGCCCTGCGCGCGCCCTCGCGCATCGACCGCGACCTTTTCACGATCGTCCAGTTGCCTGCTGGACTAACGCCGCTCAATGGCGGTCCGGACTTCGTATCCGAGGTGGTCAAGGTCTTCGAGATCGGCTATCGGGACCAGCCTTTGCCGCAGGCCACGTATTCGATTTCGCTGTTTCACAACATCTACGACAAGCTGCGCAGCGTCGAGCCCGCCCCCGGAGGCGGCGTCGTGCTCGGGAACAAGATGGAAGGTACGGGCGACGGACTCGAAGCCTGGGGCAGCTATCAGGCGGCGAGGAGCTGGCGCCTGAGCGCGGGGGGGTTCTTCCTGAGGCAGCGCTTGCGCTTGAAACCGGACAGCGGGGATACCTTAGGCGTGAGCGCAGCGGGCAACGATCCTGCGCATCAGTGGCTCCTGCGCTCGTCGTTCGACCTGCCCAATCGCACCGAGCTCGATATCGGAGTGCGACGCGTCGGCGCGCTGCCCAACCCGAGTGTCCCGGCTTATACGGCGGCGGACATTCGCTTCGCCTGGCGGCTGCTGCGCGAACTCGAGATCGCGCTCGTCGGGCAAAACCTCTTCGCCTCGAGCCATGCGGAATCCGGAAGCGCCGCGACGCGCAGTGAGATGGCTCGCGGGGCCTATGCGAAGCTCAAATGGACCTACTGAGCAGAAAATCGGGGTGGAAATTCGCCGAGTTCGATCGGCGGCTGATGATACGATGGCTGCGCGCCTGCGCTCTTTCCATCGGGGTCGCAACGGGGGTCGCGGGCTCGCGTCCGGCGCAAGCCGACGCGCAGGCGGACGAGTATCGCGTCAAGGCGGCGTTCCTCTACAAGTTCGGCAGCTACATCGAGTGGCCGAGCGGGAGCTTCGCGCGCGCGGACAGCCCGGTGGCGATCGGCGTGATGGGCGCCGATGCGCTGGCCGACGAGCTGGTGCAGATCGTCGCCGGCCGCAACGTCAACGGCCGGACGGTGCGCGTGCGCAAGCTCCGGCCGGGCGACCCGATCGCGGGCCTGCACGTCCTTTTCGTCGGGCGGGCCGACAGCGGCCGCCTGGCCGAAATCCTGGCAGCAGCCAAGGGCCAGGCTTTGCTCACGGTCACCGAGTCCGAAGGAGGCCTCGAGCTGGGCAGCATGATCAATTTCGTCGTGGTCGAGGACAAGGTCCGTTTCGACGTTGCGCCTCCCCCGTCGGAATCGGGCAACCTGAGAATCAGCGCGCGCCTGCTCGGAGTCGCGCGCAAAGTCGTGTCGAAATCGTCATGAAGCTGCCCTCTCCGCGCTCATTGCGGCAGAAGCTGCTCGGGATGATGCTCCTCACCACGCTGGTGGCCTTGATCGTCGGCCTGGCCGCGATGATCGGTTACGACTTGAGCGCCTACCATCGGATCCTGGTGGCGGACATGACCACTCAGGCGGAGCTGCTCGGACGCACGACCGCGCCGGCCCTGGCATTCGACGATGCCAGGGTGGCGAAGGAAAATCTGAGCCTGCTCCGGTTCCGGCCGCTGGTGAGCTCGGCCGCGATCTACAACGCGCGGGGTGGGCTCTTCGCGACCTATGCGCGAGCCGACGACCCGCACGCATTTCCGAAGCTGCCCGGCCCCGACAGCGCTCACGTCGATGACAGGAACCTGGTTGTATTCAAGCGCATCGTGAACGACGGAGAAATCCTCGGAACGGTGTACTTGCGCGCCGACTACGAGCTTTTCGACCGGGTCTTCGATTACCTCGGGATCGCAGCCGTCGTTCTCATCGCCGCGATGCTGGTCGCGCTGCTCATGTCCTCGTGGATGCAGAACATCGTGACGCGGCCGATCCTCGCGATCGCCCAGGTCGCCCGCGAGGTGGTCGGGCAGCGCGATTATTCCCGCCGCGCCGTGAAGATGAGCGCCGACGAGGTGGGAACGCTGGTCGACTCGTTCAACGACATGCTGACGGAGATCGATCGGCGCACCCGGGAGCTCGAGGCGTCGAACGCGAAGCTCGCGCAGGAGGCCGAGGAGCGCAGCCGCGCCGAGGGCGAGATCCTGCGCCTCAACGCGGAGCTCGAGAACAGGGTGCACGAGCGCACCGCGCAGCTGGAGATGGCCAACCGGGAGCTCGAGTCGTTCTCCTATTCGGTGTCCCACGACCTGCGCGCGCCGCTGCGCGCGATCGACGGGTTCGGCCAGGCGCTGGTCGACGATTTCCCGGAGCACCTTCCCGGCGATGCCAAGCGCTACCTGTCGAGAATACGCGCCTCGACGCAGCACATGGCCCAGCTGATAGAGGATCTGCTCAAGCTGGCGCGCGTGTCGCGCGGGCCGCTCGAGCGCCGGACGGTGGACCTGGGCCAGATCGCGCAACAGGTGGCGGGTGAGCTGCAGCAGCGCGAGCCCGGCCGCGCGGTGGAAGTCTCGGTCTGGGACGGGATGCGCGCCGAGGGCGACCCGCATCTGTTGCGTGCCGCCCTCGAGAACCTCATCGGAAACGCTTGGAAGTTCACCGCGAGGTCGGCGAAACCCCGCATCGAAATCGGTGCACTGAAGGATCGCGGGCGCACGACCTTTTTCGTCCGCGACAACGGGGCGGGCTTCGACATGGCCTACGCCGACAAGCTTTTCGGCGCGTTTCAGCGCCTGCATTCCGCGACCGAGTACGCCGGCACCGGAATCGGGCTTGCGACCGTACAGCGCATCGTGCACCGGCACGGCGGGCGCATTTGGGCCGAAGGGGAAGTCGGCAAAGGGGCCGTGTTTTTCTTCACGCTTGCGGTCGCCGCTGAGCAGGCTGCCGCCGCCGAGCCGGTCGAGGAAAAGGCCCATGGATAGGATGCCGATCCAGGTGCTGTTCATCGAGGACTCCGAAGTCGACGTCGAGCTCGCGCTGCGCTCGCTCGAGCAGGGCGGGTTCGAGGTCTCGTGGGAGCGCGTCGACCTCGAAGAGGATCTGAGACGGGTCCTGGGCTCGTCCAAACCGCACGCGATTCTTTCCGATTTCTCGATGCCGCGCTTCGACGGGGTCGATGCCCTGCGCCTGGTGAAAGAACTTGCTCCGGGCATTCCGTTCATCTTCCTGTCGGGCACGATCGGCGAGGAGCGGGCGATCGAAGCGATCCGGCTCGGCGCGACCGACTACGTCTTGAAGAACAACATGCGGCGGCTCAGCACGGTCGTAAGACGCGCCCTGTCGGAGGCGGGCGAGCGCGAGCGCATCCGCATCGCGGAAGAGGAGCGCGCGCGGCTGGTGCAGATCCTCGAGGCGACCAGCGACTACGTATGCATGACCGACCCCGCAGGAACGATCACCTACCTGAACGCCGCCGGACGCAAATTGACCGGCGCGCCGGAATCGGAAGGCGTAGGCAGGTCGCTGGGCGAGATCTATCCGGCGTGGGCGCGCGAGCTGATCCAGCGCGAAGGAACGCCGGCCGCCTCGCGCGCAGGCGTATGGAACGGCGAAACGGCGATCCTCGGCGCCGACGGGACGGAGATCCCGGTCTCGCAGGTGATCATCGCCCACCGGGGACCGGACGGGGAGATACGCTTCTTTTCGACGATTGCGCGCGACATACGGGAGCGGAAAGCCTACGAAGCGCGCCTGCAGTACCTGGCGAACTACGATCCGCTGACCGGCCTGCCGAACCGCGACCTGCTCGGCGATCGCACCTTGCAGGCGGTTGCGCACGCCCGGCGCGCGCGCCGGCCGGCGGCGCTGCTGGTCCTGAATCTGGATCGCTTCAAGCTGGTCAACGAGAGCTACAGCCACGGGGCGGGCGATACGCTGCTGCGCATGGTCGCCGACCGCCTGAAGGGCGCCGTGCGCGAAGGCGATACCGTGGCGCGGCTCGGTGGAGACGCCTTTGCGGTGCTCGCGACCGATCTCGCGCGCCCGGACGACGTCGTCTCCGTGGCGCGCAAGATCCGCGAGGCGATGCACTCGCCATTCTGGCTCGAGGGACGCGACCTGCACGTCACGCTGAGCATCGGGGCGAGCGTTTATCCGCGCGACGGCGAAGAGTTCGACATGCTGCTCCGCAATGCCGACGCCGCGATGCACCGCGTCAAGGCCGACGGCCGCAACGGCTTCCAGTTCTACGCCGCCGCCATGACCCGGCAGGCCACCGACCGCGTCGAATTGGAGAACGAGTTGCGCCTCGCGCTGGAGATGAACCAATTGGAAATTCACTACCAGCCCCAGGTCGTGCTCGCCAACGGGCGCATCGTGGGGGTCGAAGCCCTGATGCGCTGGAACCACCCGCAGCGCGGATGGATCCCCCCCGGGCAGTTCATCCCCATCGCGGAGGACTCCGACCTGATCCATCCGCTCGGGGAATTCGCGCTCGCGGAGAGCTGCAGGCAGATCCGCGTCTGGGGCGAGGCCGGGCTCGCCGAGCTGCGACTCGCAGTCAACGTCTCGGCGCAGCAGTTCCGCAGTCCCGGTTTCGCGCAGGCCGTCGAGGGCGCCTTGCGCGCATCGAAGCTCGAGCCGCGCAATCTCGAGCTCGAGCTCACCGAAGGCGTGCTGGTCCAGAGCCGCGACCGGACGGTCGCCGTCCTCAATGCTCTGAAAGAGCTGGGCGTGCAGATCGCCGTGGACGATTTCGGGACGGGCTATTCGAGCTTGAGCTATCTCTCGCGGCTGCCGATCGATTGCCTTAAGATCGACCGCTCGTTCGTGAGCAAGGCTCACGAACACGGGCACGACGCGGCGATCACGCAAGCGGTGATCTCGCTCGCGCATTCGCTCGCGGTGCGGGTGATCGCGGAGGGAGTCGAGACGGTGGAGCAGCTGGAATTCCTGCGCATGCACCGTTGTGATCAGGCCCAGGGGTATCTGTTTTCCCCCGCCGTTCACCCCGAGGCGATGGCGCAGCTTCTGGCGGTCGGCTCGCTCAAGCCGTCCGCCGCAAATTCAACTGAAGGCGCAGCCGGCAACGCCGGGAGACGATGATGGAAAAGACGATCCTGCTGGTCGAAGACAATCCGAACGACGAGGAGCTGACGCTGCGCGCGCTGCGAAAGGCCAACATCGCCAACAACGTTATCGTCGCGAGGGACGGCCAGGAAGCGGTCGACTTCCTTTTCGGCACGGGTCGACACGCGGGGCGCGAGCCGCTGGCGATGCCCGCCGTGGTCCTGCTCGATCTCAAGCTTCCCAAACTCGACGGTATCGACGTGCTGCACCGGATACGCGCCGACCCGCGCACCAAGCTCGTCCCCGTGGTGATCCTCACCTCCTCGAGCGAGGACGAAGACATGCTGCGAAGCTACCAGTCCGGCGCAAACAGCTACGTGCGCAAGCCAATCGACTTCTCCGCTTTCGCCCACGCGGTCACGCAGCTCGGGATGTACTGGATCCTGATCAACCAAAGCCCGCCGAGCCGCGGCTGATCCCGGCGCGCGGGCCGCACGCGCGCTAACATGGCGCAATGCGCCGCTACGCGGTCCGCCGCAGTCTCCTGCTCGCGCCGCTCTGGCAGCACAAGGGCAGGCTCGCCCTGTCGGTCCTCGCCATCGCGCTCGGCGTCGCTCTCGGCTACGCCGTCCAGCTCATCAACCAGGCGGCCATCAACGAATTCGCCGCCGCCGTGCAGACGCTCTCCGGAGAGGCCGATCTCGCGGTGCGGGGTCCCCGGGCGGGTTTCGACGAGTCGCTCTACCCGCGTCTCGCAAAACTGCCCGAAGTGGCGGTGGCGAGTCCCGTGCTCGAGGTGGAGGCGCGCCTGCCCGGGCGCCGCGAGCCGCTGAAGATCCTCGGGCTCGATCTCTTTCGCGCCGCCCGCATCCAGCCGTTCCTGTCGACCGGCGAAGAGGGCGACCGCCTGGATTTTCTGCGGCCGGAGCGGATTTTTCTCTCCGCCGCGGCCTCCGAGTCGCTCGGCCTGAAAAAAGGCGACGCGCTCTCCGTCCAGGTAGGTCTGCGCGTGCTTTCGCTGCAGGTCGCCGGAGTGCTGGGCGAGGCTCGCCGGCAGCGATTTGCGGTCGTCGACATCGGCGCGGCGCAGGCGATCTTCCTGCGCCCGGGTCTTTTGAACCGGATCGACCTGCGGCTGCGCCCGGGGGCCGACCCGGAGCGCCTCGCCGAGCGCCTGCGCGCCGAGATGCCGCCGGGCACTCTCATCGAGCGGCCGGACGCCGACGTCGGGCGAAGCGGCGCGCTGTCGCGAGCCTACCGCGTCAACCTCAACGTGCTGGCGCTGGTGGCGCTCTTTACCGGCGGGCTGCTGGTTTTTTCGGCGCAGGCTCTCGCCGTGGTGCGCCGGCGCGCGCAGCTCGCGCTGCTTCGTGTTCTGGGTATGACGCGGCGCTCGCTGGTTGCGATGCTCCTCGCCGAGGCCGCCGTCGTCGGCTCGATCGGGGCGCTCGCCGGAATCGCTCTCGGCCATGCGAGCGCCGCCTTCGTGCTCGAGCGCTTCGGCGCGGAGCTCGGGGGCGGATATTTTCGCGGCCTCGCGCCTTCGCTCGTGCTCGACTGGCTGGCGCTCGCGCTGTTCTTCTCGCTCGGGATCCTCGCAGCGGTGCTCGGCAGTCTTGTGCCGGCTCTGGAAGCCGCCGGTGCGGGCTTGGCGCCCGCCTTGAAGGCGGGCGATGAAGAGCGTGCGCTGCGACGGCTGCAGCCGGTGTGGCCGGGACTCGCGGTGCTTCTGGCCGGCGCAGCCCTCACCCAGGCGGGACCCGTGAGCGGGCTGCCCTTGTTCGGCTATGGCGCCATCGGGCTCCTTCTGATCGGCACGGTGATGCTGATGCCGCGCATCGCGGTGCTCGGGTTCCGCGTTGCGCCGCTCCTCGGGCCGGTATCGGCGCGGATCGGGCTCGCGCAGCTTCGCGGCGCTCCGGGGCAGGCGGGGGTGAGCCTTGCGGCGATCGTCGCGAGCGTCAGCCTCATGGTGTCGATGGCGATCATGGTCGCCTCCTTCCGCCAGTCGCTGGACGAGTGGCTGGAGCGCGTGCTGCCCGCGGATCTCTACTTGCGCGCGGGACCGGGCTCCGACACGGCCTTCCTCTCGCCCGCCGACCAGCAGACGATCGCGACGCTGGCCGGGGTCCGTCGCGCCGAGTTCCTTCGCAGCCAGCGCCTGATCGTCGCTCCGGACACGCCGCCTCTCACGCTCCTCGCCCGCGCGGTCGAAGCCGAAGGCAGGGTGCCGCCGCTCCTGGGTGCGGCGCATGCGCTCAAACCGGGCGACCCGCCCGCGGCATGGGTGAGCGAGGTCGCCTCCGATCTATACGGGTGGCGGCCGGGCGCCGTCATCGAGATCCCGCTCGGCGGGCGGCGCGCGCGCTTTACCGTCGCGGGCATCTGGCGTGATTACGCGCGCCAGCAGGGCGCGGTGCTGATCGAGCGCTACGAGTACCTGCGCCATACCGGCGACGCCTACGCTGACGACGCCGCACTGTGGCTCGCCCCCGGCGCAGACCCGGCGAGTGTGACGCGCGAAATCCAGGCTCGCGTCGCGGGCGGCACGAACCTCGAGATCGCCGGCCCCGGAGAGATCCGCGAAGTCTCGTTGAGGATCTTCGACCGTACCTTCGCCGTGACCTATGCGCTCGAGGCGGTGGCCGTCGTGATCGGCCTCTTCGGACTTTCCTCGAGTTTCGGCGCGCTGGTGCTCGCGCGGCGGCGCGAGTTCGGCGTGCTGCGCCACATCGGAATGACGCGGCGACAGATCGGCTCCATGCTCGCCGCGCAAGGCCTCTTGGTGAGCGCTCTGGGTCTCGCGGTGGGCCTCACGCTCGGCTGGGTGATCAGCCTCGTGCTCATCCACGTCGTCAATCGCCATTCGTTTCATTGGGGGATGGAGCTGCACCTGCCCTGGCAGCTTCTGGCCGAATTCGTGGCGGTGATGCTCGTGCTGGCGACTGTCACGGCGGTCGCGAGCGGGCGGCAGGCGATGAGCGGGGAGGCCGTACGGGCGGTGAGGGAGGACTGGTGAGGGTCGCGCTCGCCCTGGTGCTCGCCTTCTGCCCCGCCATCCTTCACGGGCAGGGTGAGTATCCGCCGGTGCGCCAGGGCGCGGTGCTGCAGTTCCCGCGCGACCACGGCAGCCATCCGCAGTTCCGCAGCGAATGGTGGTACATCACCGGCTGGCTCCAAGCGGCCGGCGGCAGGGAGCTCGGCGTGCAGATCACTTTTTTTCGCAACCGGCCGCGCGTTGCAGAAGATGTTCCAAGCCGGTTCGCGCCGCGGCAGCTGCTCTTCGCGCATGCGGCGCTCGCCGACCCGCTCGCCGCAGGGCTGCTGCACGATCAGCGCGCCGCGCGCGCGGGGTTCGGCCTCGCCCAGGCCGAAGAGGGCCGCACCGAGGTCGCGATCGAAGACTGGTCGCTCAGGCAAACCGGGAGCGGCTACGCGGCGGAGGTCGCGGCGCGCGATTTCCGCTACACGCTCCGGTTCGACGCAAAACAAGCGGTGCTGCTCCAGGGCGAGCGCGGCTTCAGCCGCAAAGGGCCGAACCCGGCGCAGGCGAGCTACTACTACAGCCTTCCGCATCTCGCGGTCACGGGCAGCGTCGTCATCGGCGGCCGCGAACTGGAGGTCGCGGGCGAAGCCTGGCTCGATCACGAATGGTCGAGCGAAGTCCTGGCCGAGGAGGCGGTCGGCTGGGACTGGATCGGAATCAATCTTGCCGACGGCGGCGCGCTCATGGCGTTTCGCGTGCGCTCCAGGGACGGCGGGAGTTTTTGGGCGGGCGGAGCCCTGCGGGGCGCAGACGGCCGCGTGCGCAGCTTCAAGCCGGGAGAGGTCCGATTCGAGCCGCTCAGGAGCTGGCGCTCGCCCCGGACCGGAACCGAATATCCGGTTTCGGTGCGCGTGCAGGCAGGCGCCTTGACCCTGGAGATCGAGCCGCTCATGGAGGACCAGGAGCTCGACGCGCGCGCGAGCACCGGCACCGTTTACTGGGAAGGCGCGGTGCGCGCTCGGGCAGGGGAGAAGGCGGCCGGGCGCGGCTACCTCGAGCTGACCGGGTATTGGAAGCCCCTGAGACTCTGAGGATCCGCGGGCTTCGGATAGAATCATGTCCGGAAATCCCGTGCAGGATGACGCATTGCCCGCAGCTCAGGAAACGTCCTTCGTTGCCGTCCAGGGCCGCAAGCTCGAAGTCCTCAGAATCGCCGGCGCCGCTGCGCCCACGCTCGTGTTTCTCCACGAAGGCCTGGGCTCGGTCGCGATGTGGCGCGATTTCCCGCAGAAAGCGGCCGCGGCAACCGGCTGCCCTGCGGTGGTCTACTCCCGCTATGGCTACGGTCAGTCCGAAGTGCTGGGCGGACCGCGCGCGGTCGACTACATGCATGTCGAAGCGCTCGA
>VBCJ01000252.1 GCA_005884335.1 Betaproteobacteria bacterium
GCTGGCGCTGGGTCGAGCCCGGGTGGCCGCTGACGAAGACCATTTCGCCCGCCTCCGCGCCGGCCTTGCTGAACGGGAAGAAGTCCTTCAGCCGCGCGGGCCTGCCGTTCTCGTAGACGCGCAGCAGGGCGATATCGAGGTCGTAGCGCGGGAAGTTGAAGTTGTCCGGGTCGCCCCCGAAAAACGCGATCGCCAGCTCGGGCGCCCAGGCGAGGCGCACGTCCTGGAAGCGCCGGTAGCGGTAAAGGTGGTAAAGGCCGCCGTGGTAGAGATCGACCACGTCGCAGCGCGCCGTTTCCCTGTCCGCGCCGACGCAGGCCGAGGACAACTTCGCCTCGACGGCGTTTTTCGCGAGCTTGAACGCCTCGCCGTCGAGGCCGGCGACGGCGCCCTTGACCTTGTCGGTCACGTCGCTGATTCTCTCCAGCCGGTTGATCTCGATCTCCGGGCAGCGCACTTCTTCCCCGCGGCCGCGCGCGAGGAAACCGTCGGCGATGAAATTTTTCTTCGCGCTCGAGAGCTGGCTCACGCAGGCCGCGGCGCAATGGTGGTTGGTCATCACCAGGCCGTCTCTGGAAACGAACGAAGCCGAGCAGCCGCCCGCGATGCGCGCCGACGCGCGCATCACGTGATCGACCCAATCCCTGCCCGGCGTGAAGCTGTATTCCGCCTTCATTCGCGAGGCCGGCAGATTGTCCAGGGGCCACATTCCCTCGGCCGCGATCGCGGCGCAGGGGATCAGCAACGCGGCGGCAAGCAAGCGCATCAGCGTGCCGGCTTTTCCCTCGCCATCCAGTACAGCAGCACGATGAGGGCGGCGTACGGCAGCATGGAGAGCAGGTCGGCGGCGCGGCCTTCGAAGAACGGATTGTGGGCGGCCGACCAGGCGGTGACCGCCTTGTCGAAGTCCCCGAGCACGCCGGCGCTGAAAGCGATGAGGATGCCGGCCAGCGCGCCGCCGGCGATGTAGCCGGAGGCGAGCAGCACGCCCGGGCTGCGGTCGCCGGCCGCGGTGCGCTCCTCCGCGCTCGCGTTGGCGTACGCCGCCAGCTTGTTGCGGCGGTGGTCGACGAGCCAGCGCACCATTCCGCCCACGAAGATCGGCGCCGAGGACGAGAGCGGCAGGTACACGCCGACCGCGAAAGGCAGCGAAGGCACGTTCGCCATCTCCAGTACCAGCGCGATGATCACGCCGAAGATCACCAGCGCCCAGGGCAGCTGCTGGTCGAGGATGCCCTTGATGATGTAGGACATGAGCACCGCCTTGGGCGCGTCGTACTTGCGCACTTCGGTGCCGTCGGGGCGCGTCGTGTGGCTGCCGTTGATCCCGGGGTCGACGAGGTAGACGGCCTTGCCGGAATCGTCGACGAGATATTTCCCGGCGGGGCCGCCCAAGAGGTCCGTCTTGTGCCACACCCGGTAGGTGCCGGAGTCCTTCACAGCCTGCGGGCCCTGCAGCACGGCGCTCTCGGCGAGCGCCTTGGGGTCGGTGCGCAGCCCCGGCGCGACCTGGGTGATCGGCACGTACACGGTCGCGGCGTCGTTCAGCTTGAGCAGGATCGGCCCCAGCACGACCGCCGAGGCGAGCGCGCCGGCGAGGATCGCGATCTGCTGCAGCCGCGGCGTGGATCCGACCAGAAAGCCGGTCTTCAAATCCTGCGACGTGGAGCCGGCGTTGCTCGAGGCGATGCAGACGATGGCGCCGACCGAGAGAGCGGTGACGTAGTAGGGGCCGCCGGTCCAGCCCACCAGGAGAAAGATCAGGCAGGTGAGGAGCAGCGTCGCCACCGTCATCCCGGAAATGGGATTGCTCGACGAGCCGATCTCCCCGGTCAGCTGCGACGAGACCGTGGAGAAGAGGAACCCGAACACGAGGATCAGCAGCGCGCCGAGCAGGTTCATGTGCAGGGGCGCGGAGAGCATGATGGCGATGATGATGGCGAGGCAGCCGACCAGCACCCACTTCATGGGGATGTCCTGATCGGTGCGCGCGGCCGCCGCGCCGCCTGTTTTGCCAGCTGAGCCGGCGCCGTATCCCCCGAGGCTTCCGCGCAGGCTGCGCCAGATCATGGGCAGCGCTCTCGCGAGGCTCACCACGCCGCCCGCCGCCACCGCGCCCGCGCCGATGTAGAGCACGTAGGCGCCGCGGATCTGGTTGGGGCTCATGTCGTGGATCAGCTTCGCCCCCGGCGCGAGCGGAGCCTGCAGCGCGTCGCCGAAGAACTTGATGAGCGGGATGAGCAGCAGGTAGGCGAGCACCCCGCCCGCGCACATGATGGAGGCGATGCGCGGGCCGATGATGTAGCCCACGCCGAGCAGCTCCGGGGAAATCTCCGCGCCCACCGAGCCGCCTTTCAGGGGCGGGCCGAATACTGTTTCAGCCACGTCCTTCCAGCCCTTCAACGCGATGTTGACGGTCTTGTAGGCGAGGCCGATTCCGAATCCCAGGAAGATCACGCCGGCGCGGCCCGAATCCGCTCTCGCCCCGCCGCCCGCCCGCGCCGATTTCGATATCTCCGCCGCCTTCAGCACCTCGGCGCACGCCGTGCCTTCCGGATATTTCAGCTGCCCGTGGCGCGCGACGATCAGCGTGCGGCGCAACGGGATCATCATCAGGATGCCGAGCAGCGCGCCCAGCACGGCCACCAGGGTGACGCGCGCGATCTCCAGGTCGAAGCCGAGGATGAGGATCGCGGGCATCGTGACGCCGAGGCCGAAGGCGATCGACTCGCCCGCGGAGCCCGCGGTCTGCACGATGTTGTTCTCGAGGATGGTGGAGTCGCGCACGCCCGCCTTCGACGCGAGGCGGAACAGCGCGATCGCGATCACCGCCACGGGAATCGAGGCGCTCACCGTCAGTCCGACCTTGAGCACCAGATAGAGCGAGGACGCGCCGAAGAGCATGCCGAGGAGCGCGCCCATGACGACCGCGCGCGGCGTGAACTCGTCGAGGGTGGCGTTGTCAGGAACGAAGGGCCGATGCGAAAGAGCGGGGACGCCGTTCATTCTTTCCTCCCTTTTTTGGCTGCGGGCCGCGGAGCCGGGCCGCCGATGGCGCGTACTATCGCACGGACGGCCCGGCAACAAAAGTGCCCGCAAGGCGACGCTCCGACCGCCGCCCTATATATAATGGGCGCCCGTCCGATCACCCGTTCCCGAAAGAACCGAAAGAACCATGAGACTCCCCCGCATTCCCGTCTTTGCCGCGGTCCTGGCCGCGCTCGTCAGCGTGCCGCTCTGCGCGGCCGAACCGGCCCGACCCGTTCCGCCGCGCTTTAGCGCGGGCTACATGGACAAGAGCGCCGATCCGCGCGCCGACTTCGCGCGCTACGCCTTCGGCGCCTGGCAGAAGGCAAATCCCGTGCCGCCCGACAAGGCGCGCTGGGGCAGCTTCAACGAGCTCGAGCAGTTCAACCAGCGCTCGCTCAAGAGCATCCTCGAAGCCGCGGCGGCGCGAGCGCACGAGCCCGGCTCGGTCGAGCAGAAGGTGGGCGATTTCTTCAGGTCGGCGATGGATACCGCGGCGGTCGATGCCGCGGGGCTGAAGCCCGTCGAGGCCGACCTCGCGCGGGTTTCCGCCATCGCCTCGACACCTGAGCTCGCGCGCACGCTCGCGACCCTGCACGGCCGCGGAATCGACGGGTTTTTCCGCGTCTTCGTCAGGGCCGACCAGAAGAAGAGCGAGATCAACGCCCTCTATGCCTATCAGGGCGGCATGAGCCTGCCGAGCAAGGCCTACTACTTCGACGAGCCCTTCGAGAAATTCCGCGCCGCGTTCGTCGAGCATGTTGCAAAGATGCTGGCGCTCGCGGGCGACGCCCCCGAGGCCGCCGCGGCCGGCGCGCGCACGGTGTTCGAGGTGGAGAAGGCGCTGGCCGCAGACGCCAAGGCCCCCGCCGAGCTGCGCGACGCGCTCGCCAACTACAACAGGATGCCCACCGCCGATCTCGCCGGCAAGCTGCCGGTCTTTCCCCTTGCGCGCTACCTGGCTGATCGCGGCATCGCCGGTCCCGCCGCCGAGAACATCGTCGTCGGCCAGCCGCGGTTCTTCGAGGGCCTGCAGCGGCAGTTGAGCGAGCGTCCGCTCGCCGACTGGAAGATCTATCTGCGTTACCACGTGCTGCGCGCCGCCGCCCCCTATCTCGCCGCGCCGTTCGAGGCGGAGCACTTCCGCTTCTACAGCACCGTCCTGCGCGGCACGCCCGAGATGGAGCCCCGCTGGCAGCGCTCAGCGAGGGTGATCGACGGCGCGATCGGCGAAGCGCTGGGACAGCTTTACGTGGAGCGCTACTACCCGCCCGAGGCCAAGGCGCGCATGGACGAGATGATCCGCAACATCACCGCGGTGATGCGCGATCGCCTCTCGAAGCTCGAATGGATGACCGAGCCCACCCGCAGGAAGGCGCTCGCCAAGTTCGGCCGCTTTTTCGCCAAGATCGGCTATCCGGCCAAATGGCGCGATTACTCGAGCGTGGCGATCCGGCCCGACGCCTTCCTCGCCAACGTGCGCGCGGCGACCGAGTTCGAGGTGAAGCGCCGCCTCTCCCAGCTCGGCCAGCCGGTCGACAAGGCCGAATGGAGGATGACCCCGCCCACCGTGAACGCCTACTTCGATCCGACGGCCAACAACATCAATTTTCCCGCCGGGATCCTCCAGCCGCCGTTCTTCGATTTCTCGCTCGACGACGCGGTCAACTACGGCGGCATCGGCGCGGTCATCGGCCACGAGATCACGCACGGCTTCGACGACCAGGGCCGCCACTACGACGCCGACGGCAACCTCGCGGACTGGTGGACGCCCGAGGACGCCGCCCAGTTCCAGGCGCGCGCGAAGAAAGTCGCGGAGCAGTTCTCAGGCTACGAGCCGCTGCCCGGAGTGAAAGTGAACGGCGAGCTGACGCTCGGCGAAAACATCGCCGACCTCGGCGGCGCGAGCCTCGCCTACGAGGCCTTGCAGCGCTCGCTCGCCGGCAAGGAGAAGAAGCTCATCGACGGGCTCACGCCCGAGCAGCGCTTCTTCCTGTCGTGGGCGCAGGTGTGGCGCACCAACATGCGCGAGAACGCGCTGCGCCAGCAGCTCGCCGTCGATCCCCACTCGCCCGGGATGATCCGCGCCATCGGCCCGCTGGTGAACCTCCAGCCGTTCTACGACGCCTTCGGCATCAGGGAAGGCGATCCGATGTGGCGGAGATCTGAGGACCGCGCCAGAATCTGGTGAGAAAGCTTTTCCTTCTCCTGTCGCTCGCGTCGTGTCCGGCCTTTCCCGCGGAAACGCCGCTCGCCTCGCTTCCCTACACGCCCGGCCTCGACGTGAGCGCAATGGACAAGTCAGCGGACCCCTGCGTCGACTTCTACCGGTTCGCCTGCGGCGGATGGATGAAGAACAACCCCATCCCGCCCGACGAGTCGCGCTGGAGCGTGTACGGCAAGCTCGCCCGGGAGAACCAGCGTTTCCTCTGGGGAATTCTCGACGGCCTGGCGAAGAGCGCCGCCGGCCGGAGCCCGGCGCAGCAGAAAATCGGAGATTATTTCGCCGCCTGCATGGACGAAGCCGCGGTCGAGAAATCGGGCGCGCGGCCCTTGAAGGCGACTCTAGCCCGGATATTCAGGATGAAATCGAAGCGCGATCTTCCTGCGCTGCTCGCCCGGCTGCATCTCGCGACCGGCGGGACCGGCCTTTTCTTCGTATTCGGTTCGAACCAGGACCTGGCCGATTCCACCAGCGTGATCGCCTTCGCCGAATCGGGCGGTCTCGGCCTGCCCGACCGCGACTTCTACACGAAGGACGACGACAAGTCGAAGGAGCTCCGCGCCCGGTACGTGGCCCATGTCGGGCGCATGTTCGAGCTTCTCGGCGACGGGGCCGATGCGGCGAGGCGCCAAGCCGGCAAAGTGATGGAGATCGAAACGGCGCTCGCCGGCGCCTCGCTCACCCGCACGCAGCGCCGCGATCCCTACAAGCTCTTCCACAAGACCAACGCCGAGGACCTGAAGACGCTCACGCCGGGTTTCGACTGGGGCGCGTACCTGAAGACCCTCGGTCTTTCGCGGTTGGATACGTTCAACGTCACGGAGCCCGAGTTCTACAAAGAGTTGGACAGGCAATTGCAAGCCCTTAGCCTCGCCGACATCAAGACCTACCTGCGCTGGCATGCCGGCCACGCGAGCGCGCCGTTTTTGTCTTCCGCGTTCGTGAACGAGGACTTCGAATTCTTCGGCAGGACGCTCTACGGCGTTCCCGAGTTGAAGCCCCGCTGGAAGCGCTGCGTGGCGCTGGTCGACGCGCAGCTGGGCGAAGCGCTCGGCGAGGAGTTCGTGAACCGCGCCTTCAGCCCGGAGCTGAAACGGAAGACTCTGCATATGACACGACAAATCGAGCAGGCGATGCACGACGAGCTCGTCGGTCTCGAGTGGATGGGCGCGGAGACCCGGCAGAAGGCCCTGGAAAAACTGCGCGCCGTCGTGAACAAGATCGGTTACCCGGACAAGTGGCGCGACTACGGATCGCTGGAGGTCAGGCGCGACGGCTTTTTCGGCAACGCGGCGCGCGCCAACCTGTTCGAGTCGCGGCGCAGGCTCGCCAAGATCGGCAAACCGCTCGATCGCGGCGAGTGGAACATGACCCCGCCGACGGTCAATGCCTACTACGACCCGCAGATGAACGACATCAACTTCGCCGCGGGCGTGCTGCAGCCGCCCTTGTACGATCCGAAAATGGACGATGCACCCAACTACGGCAACACCGGCGGCACCATCGGCCACGAGCTGACGCACGGGTTCGACGACCACGGACGCCAGTTCGACGCGCAGGGCAATCTCAGGGACTGGTGGATGGAGAAGGACGCAAAGGAGTTCAACGACCGCGCGCAGTGCATCGTCGACCAGTACGCGCAGTACACGATCGTCGACGACATCAAGATCAACAGCAGGCTGACCGAAGGCGAGGACATCGCCGACTTGGGCGGGCTCGTTCTCGCGTGGCTCGCCTGGAAAGCCGAGACGGTCGCTGCCACACCGCAGAGCCGCGACGGCTTCACCCCCGAGCAGCGGTTCTTCATCGGCTACGCACAGTGGGCCTGCGAGCACCATCGCCCGGAGGATCTGCGCGCGAGGGCCCTGACCGATCCCCACTCGCCAGGCAAGTACCGCGTCAACGGCCTGGTGGTGAACATGCCCGAGTTCGAGCGGGCGTTCTCGTGCAAGGCGGGCCAGCCCATGGTCCGTGAGAACCGCTGCCGCGTGTGGTGATGACGGATTCCGTCGCCGAGGGCGCCGCAGCGCCCAGCCCGGGCTTGAGCCCGCCGATCCTCGCCTGCCTCGCCGCCACCTGGCTGATCTGGGGATCGACCTATCTCGCGATCAAATGGGCGCTCATCAGCCTGCCTCCGTTTTTCCAGATGGGAACGCGCTTCCTCGTGGCGGGGGCGTTCCTCATGGCGTGGATGCGGCTCGTGCGCAAGGCGAGCTGGCCCACGCGTGCGGAGTGGCGCCATGCGCTCTGGGTGGGCACTCTGATGCTTGGGGGCGGCATGGGCAGCACCGCGTACGCCGAGCAATCGGTGGACTCCGGGCTGGCGGTGGCTTTCATCGCCGTGGTTCCGATCATGATCGCGGCGATCAACATGCTCTGGAAGGTGTATCCCTCGAGGCTGGAAGCGACCGGCATCGCGGTGGGCCTCGCCGGCGTCCTGATGCTGACGCAGGGCGCGGGCTTCCGGGCGTCGCCGCAGGGCCTCGCCGCGATCGCCGTGGCCTGCCTGAGCTGGGCGGCGGGGAGCGTGTTGAGCCAGCGCCGCTGGACGCTCGCTCCGGGGGCTACGGGTTTTGCGAGCGAGATGCTCTGCGGCGGCTGCGCCCTGATGCTCATGTCGCTCGCCGCCGGCGAGCCCGCCGCCGTGGCTTCGAGCTGGCCGTTTCATGCGAAGGCGGTGCTCGCCTGGGCCTACCTCGTGGTCTTCGGTTCCTTGCTCGCTTTCAACGCCTACATGGTGCTGCTCGCGCGCGTGTCGGGCGGCCTCGCGTCGAGCTACACTTTCGTCAACCCCGTCATCGCGCTGCTGCTCGGCGTGTGGCTGGCGGGCGAAGTGGTCACCGGCTTCGAGTGGCTGTCGACCGCGGTGATCCTGCTGGGCGTGATCCTGCTGATGGCGAGGCGGCCCGCCTGATCGATCGGAAAGCTTTCGAGGGCAAGGCATCGTGAAGAGAATCGTCCTGATCGCCGCCTTCCTGGGAGCGGCGATCCCGGCCGCGCAATTCGCCGCGGCGCAAAGCGAAACCTACCCGGCGAGACCGGTGCGCCTCGTCGTGGCCTTTCCTCCCGGCGGCAGCGTGGACGTGGTCGCGCGCCTGGTGGCGCCGCGCTTGTCGGAGAGCCTCTCGCAGCCGGTGGTGATCGACAACCGCAGCGGAGCCTCGGGCAATATCGGAACCGAGCTCGCGGCGCGCGCGAAGCCCGACGGGTACACGCTCTTGATCCACACCATTCCCTTTGTCGCGAACGCGCATCTCTACAGCCCGCTGCCTTACGATCCGCTCGCCGATTTCGCGCCGGTCGCGCTGCTCTCCTCGTCGCCCTCGGTTCTGGTCAACATGCTGGGAGGCGTGGACATCGTGGCGATCCAGTACAAGGGAGGCGGCCCTGCGCTGGTCGCGGCGCTGGGCGGGGAGATCGGCATCAGCTTTCCGAATATCTCGGAGGCCGTCCCCCACGTGAGCGCCGGCAGGCTGCGCGCGCTCGGCGTGACCGGCGCGAGGCGCTCGGCGGCATTGCCGGAGGTTCCGACGATCGCGGAATCCGGGGTGCCGGGATACGAATTCGTCACCTGGCACGGCGTGCTTGCGCCCAGGGGGACGCCACGCGAAATTGTCGCCTTGCTGAACGAAAAGCTCAGGGCCATCCTGCGCTCGCCCGAGCTTTCGGCGCGGTTCGCGCAGATGGGCCTGGACGTGATCGCGAGCACTCCCGAGGAATTCTCGGCCCACCTGAAAAAGGAAATCGAGAAATGGGGTAGGCTGATCAGGGAAAGGCACATGCGCGTCGAGTGAAGAAATCATGAGCACATGGAAGCGAGCCGCAGGCGCCCTTTTCCTCGGCGCGGCGCTCGTCTTGCGGGCCCCCGCAGCGGATGCGCAAGCGTACGACCTCGTGCTGCGCAACGCCCGCATCGTCGACGGCACAGGGAGCCCCTGGTATCGCGCCGACCTCGCCGTGCGCGGCGACACGATCGCGCGAATCGCGCCGGCGATCACCGATCCGGCCGCCCGCGTGATCGACCTCGGCGGCCTTGCGGTCGCGCCCGGCTTCATCGACCTGCACACTCACGCTGCGCGCGGCATCTTCCAGGTGCCGACGGCCGACAATTACGTGCGCCAGGGCGTGACGACCATCCTGGAAGGCCCCGACGGCGGATCGCCCGTGCCGCTCAAGCCCTTCCTCGACAAGCTCGAGGCCCTGCCGAAGTCGTTGAACATCGCGAGCTTCCTCGGCCAGGGATCGGTGCGCGAGGCGGTCATCGGTCTCGCCGATAGCCCGGCGAGCGCGCAGGAGCTCGAGCGCATGCGCGCGCTGGTCGAGCAGGGCATGCGGGACGGCGCGTTCGGCCTGAGCACGGGCCTTTTCTACGTGCCGGGCATCTTCACGCCGCTCTCCGAAGTGGTCGAGCTCGAAAAAGTCGCGGGACGTCTCGGCGGCGTTCACACCTCGCACATGCGCGACGAAGCCTCCAGGGTGCAGGAGAGCGTCAGGGAGACGATCGCCATCGGCGAGCGGGGCGGCCTGCCCACGCAGGTGTCGCACCACAAGGTGATCGGCAAGGGCAACTGGGGCAAGAGCGTCGAGACGCTCAAGCTCATCGACGAGGCGCGCTCGCGCGGCGTGGACGCGACGCTCGACCAGTATCCGTACACCGCCTCCAGCACGCGGCTCGAGGCGGCGCTGCTTCCGGCGTGGGCGCTCGAAGGCGGGGCGAAGCAGACCGAAGCGCGGCTCAAGGACCCGGCGACCCGCGCGAAGATCAGGGCGGTGACGGCCGACCTCATCCTGAACGAGCGCGGCGGCGGCGACCCGAGGAACGTCGTGCTCACGCTGTGCGAGTGGGATATGTCGCTCGCGGGCAGGAACCTGGCGGAGTTGACGCGCTCGCGCGGCGCGGAGCCGACGATGCAGAACGCGGCCGAGACCGCGCTCCTGCTCACCGAGCGCGGCGGCTGCCGCGCGGTGTTCCACTCGATCGGCGAGGAAGACCTGGTGCGTATCCTGAGGCACCCGGCGACCATGATCGCCTCCGACGGCGAGGTGCCGATCTTCGGCCGCGGCGCGCCGCATCCGCGCAGCTACGGCACTTTTGCGCGCGTGCTCGCCGTGTACGTGCGCGAGAAGGGCATCCTCACGCTCGAGGAGGCGGTGCGGAAGATGTCGTCGTTTCCCGCCGCGCGGATCGGGCTCGCCGACCGCGGCGTGCTGCGGCCCGGAATGAAGGCGGACGTCGCCGTCTTCGATCCGGCGCGCGTGCGCGACGCGGCCACGTTCGAGAAACCGCACCAGTACGCGGCCGGCTTCGCCTACGTGATCGTCAACGGGCAGGTCGTGTACGAGAACGGGGCGATGACGGCGGCCCGGCCCGGGCGGGTGCTCTACGGCCCGGCGAAAAGCCAGAAGTGAAAAGACTTCTCGAAATGCCTGAGGGGAACCCGCCGGCGGCGCGCCATGAGCGCCGAGCTTGAGGTTCTGCAGGACGCTCTCGGACGCCTCGAGCGCGCAGGCATTGCATATATGCTCACGGGCTCGCTCGCCCTCAGCTACTACGCCGAGCCGCGCATGACGCGCGACATCGATCTCGTTGTCGAGTGCGCCGGACGCGATCCCGAGCGGCTTGCCGCCCTCTTCGAGCCGGAGTACTACGTCTCGGAAGCCGACGTCGCGCGGGCGCTCGCGGACCGAAGCATGTTCAACGTGCTTCACCTCGAAAAGCTCGTGAAGCTCGACCTCATCGTCCGCAAGGAAGCGCGGTTCCGCGTGCACGAGTTCGAGCGGCGCGTGCGCGTGCGCGTCGCCGGCTTCGACGCCTGGATCGCGACCAGGGAGGATTTGATTCTTTCCAAACTTATCTGGGCCGAGCAGTCCGGATCGGAGCTGCAGCTTCGCGACGTGCGCGCGCTGCTTGCGGGAGGCGCGGACCTCGGCTATCTTCGCCGTTGGGCGACCGATCTGGGTGTTGCCGACATGCTGGAGAAATGCCTCGATGAACGACACGACGCCTGAATTCGAAAGGCTTGTCCGGAAGCGCCTCCTCGCGCTCGCTCCCGCGGAGCGCGTGAGTATATGCGCGGACATGTTCGAAACGGCGCGCGCGTTGGTCGAGGCGTCGCTGCCGCCCGGGCTTGACCCGATCGAGCGGCGGCGGCGGATCTGCCGGCGGTTCTACGGCGATCTGGCAGACAAGGCGTTTCCTCCGGCGTAGGAAATTTTGGAGAGACCGCGCAAATTTCACCATCCAAGGGAGTCCCCATGCCGTCCTTCGCCGATCGGTTCGAGAACCGCCGTCGCTTGCTTCAATGGCTTTCCGCGAGCCCGCTCCTCGCATCGCCCAGCCTCGCGCTGGGCGGAGTGGATCGCCCATCGAAGCTCCCCGAGCTCGAGGCGAACGCGCCGCTCATCGCCAAGCCCGAAGAGGCGATCAACGTGTTCGACTTCGAGCCTGTCTTCTTCAAGAACGTCCCGCCCGCGCACATCGGCTACATGGCCTCCGGGATCGACGCCGAGACGACTCTCAAAGCCAATCGCGAGGCCTTCGACAAGTATTACCTGCGGCCGCGGCGCATGGTCGACGTCTCCAAGGTGGACACGAGCGTTGAAATCCTCGGCACGAGGTATCCCAACCCGATCATCATCGCGCCCACCGGCGGCAACAAGTCGTTTTACCCGGAAGGCGAGGTCGCGGTCGCGCGCGCGGCGAAGACGGGCGGGCACCTCGAGATGCTCTCGACCTCCGCGACGACTTCGGTCGAGGACTGCACCGCGGCGCGCGGCGCGCCGATCTGGTTCCAGCTCTACGCCTCGCCCAAATGGGAGATCGCCGAGCACCACCTGAAGCGCGCCGAGCGCGCCGGATGCCCGGCGGTCGCGATCACGGTGGACCGCGTCGCCGGCCGCAACCAGGAGACCTTCTTTCGCCTCCGCGCCAAGGACACGCGCGAATGCAAGACCTGCCACGAGCCGGGGGTGCAGGGCAGCGTCAAGCGCAAGCCGGCCTACGACGGCCTCGACCTCACGGGCGTGCCCAACCTCCAGTCGGCCAACATGACCTGGGACTTCATCAAGCGGGCGAGGGACACGACCAAGATGAAGATCGTGATCAAGGGCATCCTCACGGGTGAAGACGCGGCGCTCGCCGTCAAGTACGGCGCGGACGGCCTCATCGTCTCCAACCACGGCGCGCGCGGCGAAGACAGCGGGCGCGGCACGATCGACGTCCTCCCCGAGGTGGTGGAGGCAGTGAAGGGCCGGATCCTCGTGCTCGTCGACAGCGGCTTTCGCCGCGGCACCGACATCGCCAAGGCGCTCGCCATGGGCGCGAACGCCGTCGGCGTCGGCCGGCCGTACCTGTGGGGACTCGGCGCGTTCGGCGAGGCGGGCGTGGCGAAGGTCCTGGAGATTTTGAGGACCGAGACGCGCGTGGCGATGATGCAGTGCGGAGTGAGGACGGTGAAGGAGCTTACGCCGGCGTTCGTGAGGAGGGTGTGAAGGCGGGCTCGCTCTCCGTCAACCCGATTTCGCGAAGCCGTAGAGCGCCTCCGGATTTCGAACCAGGATGCGGTTGCGCGTCGCCTCCTCCGGGGCCCATTCGGCGAGCAGGTCGAACAGCAATGCGTCGTTCGGCTTGTTGTTGTTGGGCATGCTCGGGTGCGGCCAGTCGCTCCCCCACACCAGTCGCTCCGGCGCCGCGCTTACGAAGGCCTGTGCGGTTTTCGTGGCCTCCGGGTAGGACGGCGGGCCGATCTTGCCGTTCGAATACGCGCCCGAGAGCTTGACCCAGGTGCGGCCGCGGTCGATGAGGCCGCGGACGATTACATGGGACGGGTGCTCGATGCCGGCCGGCAGCGGCGGGTTGGCCAGGTGATCGAACACCAGCTGCGTCGGCAGGCGCCGCAGCAGGTCGGCGAGCTCGACGATCTGCGCGCCCTCCACGTTGAACTGCAGGTGCCAGCCGAGATCCGCGACGCGTTTCGCGAGCGGCCCGATCATGTCGACCTTGACCACCGCGGTGGCCGGGTCACCCAGGGTGAAGCGGATGCCGCGCACGCCTGCGGCATCGAGCGCTTTCAACTCGGCATCCGTGACCGTCGGGTGAAGAACGGCGACGCCTCTTGCGTTCGGGCCGAGCTGCGCGATCGCATCGACCGTCACCCGGTTGTCGATGGCGTAGTTGCGAGGCTGGACGACGACGACGCGCGTCGTTCCGATGCGCTTCTGCAGCATCCGGTAGTCCGGCACGGTGGCATTGGACGGAGCCACCCTCGGGCTGGGAGGCATGGGAAAGCGGGCGGGATCGTAGATGTGCATGTGGCAGTCGCAGGCACCCTGCGGAGCCCTGAGCTTGGGAGGCTCGGTGCCGGCCGAATTCGACACCTGCTGGCCGCGGCCTTGCCCGCCGATTGCCGATGCCGTTGCCGCTATCGCCACCATCGAGGCTCTCTTGATGAAAGTACGGCGTGCGATCATGTTGATCTCCCTTTGCCCCAAAACCCGTACAAAGGATGGGGCACCCGGCGCCTGACCGTCAAGACTGTCGGTCTCAGGCGCTACGTATTCGGATATCATTTCTCTACGAGGAGGAGACCGTGAAAAAATCCATCATTTCCCACGCCGTGCTCGGTTGCGCAACGGCATTGCTCGCTTCTTTCGTTACCTGGCTGGCGCTCGCGCCCGAGTCGATGTCGCTGCCGCAGGCGCACGCGCAGACGCCTCCTGCGAATACCGCAGCCCGCCAGACGGAGCTCTTCAAGACGACGATGAACGATGTGCTCGGCCGCGTGGTGACCCTCCGCCGGCTCGAGCGCGATGCCGGGACCGGCAGCGGTCCGCACCGGCATCCCGGCAGCCACACCTTCGGCTACGTGCTCGAAGGCAGCTACGAGGTCAAAGTCGGCGACGGTCCGCTGCAGAAGCTCGGGCCGGGCGGAACGTTCTACGAGCCGCCCGGCGCGCTGCATGCCGTCTCGCGCAACGGCAGCTCGACCCAGCCGGTCAAGTATCTGGTCATTCAGGTCTCCGATCCGACCAAACCGCAGACCGTGCCCGAGTAAGGGGGGAGCATGCAGGTTTTTCCGGCCTACTCCGTCAGGAGCGCAGGAGTACGATGCCCATCCCGCCGGAATTTTCTTTCCGGCACGGCGGCACTGGCGGCGACTGCGGCGCTCGCGCCCTTGCGCGCGGCGCGCGCCCAAGGCGCGCCAAAGCCGAAGACCCGGCTGGTCCTCCTCGGCACCGGCGGCGGCCCGCGGATCGTCGCGCCCGGGCGCTCGAAGTCGGCGAACCTGATCGTCATCAACGGCGCGCCCTACGTCGTGGATTGCGGCGAGGGTGTCGCGCATCAGCTGGTGCGCGCGGGGGTCGCGCTCAACACGCTGCGCTACGTCTTCATCACGCATCACCACTCCGACCACAACCTCGATTACGGCAACCTCATCCACGATAGCTGGGCGGCGGGCCTGCGCGCGCCGGTGGACACCTACGGCCCGCCGCCGATCAAGGCCATGACCGAGGCGTACTGGCAGCTGAACCGCTTCGACATCGAGACGCGCATCGCCGACGAGGGCCGGCCCGACCTGCGCACGCTCGTCACCGCGCACGAATTCGCGGAGCCCGGTCCCGTCATGCAGAACGCGGACGTCAAGGTCACCGCGGCGCTCGTGCGCCATCCTCCGATCGTTCACGCCTACGCTTACCGGTTCGATGCCGCCGACCGTGCTATCGTGATCTCGGGCGACACCGCTTATTCGCCCGAGCTGATCGCCCTCGCCAAGGGGGCGGACGTGCTCGTGTCGGAAGTCATGCACCTCGCCGGCCTCGAGAACTTGCTCAAGCGCGTCCCGAACGCAGCGACGCTGCGCGAGCATCTGCTCGCCAGCCACATCGTGACCGAGGACCTCGGCAAGCTGGCGGCTGCCGCGGGAGTGAAGACGCTCGTCCTCACGCACCTCGTGCCGCCTGACGACAACTCCATTACCGACGACATGTGGATGGAGGGGGTGCGCAAGCACTACGGCGGGACTATCATCGTAGGGCGCGATTTGCTCGAAATTTGAAGAAGGGGAAGTAAGCATGCCGTCCTTCGCCGATCGGCTCGACAATCGCCGCCGTCCGCTCGCCTGGGTCTTCGGCTGCGCTTTGCTCGCTTCTTGCCTTGGCGTGTGGGCGCAGGGCTATCCCGCGAAGCCGGTCAGAATGGTCGTGCCCTTTCCGCCGGGCGGCTTCGCCGATGTGACTGCGCGCATCGTCGCGCAGGCGTTCACCGAGCGCCTCGGCCAGTCGTTCATCATCGAGAACAAGCCCGGCGCCTCGACCTTGATCGGCGCCGAGTCGGTCGCGAAGTCCGCGCCCGACGGCTACACGCTGCTCTACGCCGGCTCGAGCACCTTCACCGTCAATCCGGTGCTGCTCAAGAAACTTCCCTACGATCCGCTTAAGAGCTTCGCCCCGATCGGCATCGTGTCCCGCACCGCGATGCTGCTGCTCGCGCACCCATCCGCGCCCGCGAACAACCTCAAGGAATTGGCCGCGCTCGCCGCGGCGAAGCCCGGGCACTACGCCTACGGCTCGTTCGGCAACGGAACGATCTCCAATTTCGGCGGCGAGCAGCTCGCCTCGGCGCTGGGCGTGAAGCTGCTGCACGTGCCTTACAGGGGCAGTTCACCTTTGATGAACGCGCTCGTCGCGGGCGAGGTGCCGTTCTCGGTGGACACGCTGGTCGTCGCCGCGCCGCAGATCCGCGCCGGCAGGATCAAGGCGATCGCGGTGACCGCCGCGCGGCGCACGAGCCTGCTTCCGGACGTGCCCACGGTCGCCGAGTCGGGCTATCCCGGCTTCGACGTCAGCGCCTGGTCCGCCTTGTCCGCGCCGGCGGCAACGCCCGAGGCCGTCATCAGGCGCCTGCGCGACGAGCTGAACCGGATCACGGCGACGAAGGACGTCATCGACAGGTTCGCAGCGATCGGCGTCGAGCCCGTTGTCGCCGACCCGGACGACTTCGTCCGAGTGGTGCGGCAGGACATCCGCAATTTCACGCGTATCGCAAAAGAAGCCAACATTCAGGCCGAATAAGGAGAACAAGCGTGAGCATCAAAACCCTCGTCACCGCAATTCTCGGCATCGCCCCTTTGCTCGCGATGGCTTCCATCCGCGCCGCCGAAATCAAAGTCCTCGCCTCGAACGGCGTGAAGGAGGCGCTGAACGAGCTTGCGCCCGCCTTCGAGCGCGAGACCAAACACAAGCTGGTGATCTCCTTCGGCCTCGCCGCCGCCCTGAAGCGCCAGATCGAAGCAGGCCAAGCCTTCGACCTCGCCATACTCCCCGCCGCCGGGCTCAACGACCTCGCGAAGCAGGGCAAGGTGGACGCGCGCGCGCGCGCCGCGATCGCCCGCTCGGGCGTGGGAATCGGAATCAAGAAGGGCGCGCGGCGTCCCGACATCCGCACGCCGCGGGCGCTCAAGCGCACGCTCCTCTCCGCTGAATCGATCACCTGGGCGAAAGAAGGCCAGAGCGGCATCTACTTCGCGAGCCTGCTCCAGCGCATCGGCATCGCCGAGCAGATGAGACCGAAAATCGTCCCCGCCGCCTCGGGCGCCGAGGTCGGCAAACTCGTCGCTTCGGGGAAAGTCCAGCTCGGCGTCATCCTCGTCAACGAACTGATGGCCGCGCCCGGCGTCGAAGTCCTGGGGCCGCTGCCTCCCGAACTGCAGAACTACACCGTCTTCCATGCCGGCGTCGGCGTGGGCTCGAAGGACTCGTCGGCGGCAAAGGCGCTGATCAAGTTCCTCACCACGCCGGCTGCTGGCGCCGTCTTCAAGGCGAAGGGGCAGGAGCCGGGGTGAGCGCGCTCGGCGAGCCTGGCTCGGCGAAGGGTGCTCGAAATCCTGCGCGCCGAAACAACACCAATCCGAACGTGGCCGGAGGCCGCGGGTCGGCGTCGAATTTCTACAGGCGCGCGAAGCAAGGCGCCGATTCCGGAGTGGAAATCCGGGGGTTTGCCCCCATCTGGTCTGTTACGACAAATGGGAACGCCATGACCACGACCGATGCCTCAAACCTCGACAAGCTGCGGACTGCGCTCTTGCAACTCCACAAGACGCTGCTCGACGCCCAGCGAATCCGCTATGAGCGCGAGAACGGACGCGTCGAATCCAGAGGCGAGTTGCTTGCGCTCGTGCTCGAGGATGCGTCTTTCGAATGGCTGCGCGTGCTCTCGGCGCTGATCGCGCGGCTCGACGAGCTAGCAGAGGCGGACGACCGGGACGCGAGCGGCGAGATGCGCGGCGTGATCGAGAAGCTGCGCACGCTGGTGCGCTTCGAGGGAAACGAAGGGTTCACCGGTCCTTACCGGGAGATCGTCGAAGCCGTGCCTGACGCGCTGGTCGCGCACGTGCAGCTCTCGCGCCTGCTGTCGGATTTCGGTGCGGCCGGCAGGGCCGGGTGAGCGCGAATCGCCAGCGGGCGCGTCCAGGCCCGGATTAACTTTCCGGGAAGCCGGGTGTAGGATACGCGTGACGCTCAGCCGCGAGCGATCGATGCCAACAAGCGGCGATGGATCCAGGGAGGAATCATGAACTCGTTCTGCCGCATTGCCGCCATCGGCGGATTGTCTTGCGCAATCGCGGGTTTCGCGCCCGCGGCCATCGGGGCCGAAGGCCCGGCGGATAAGTCAGCGAGCCCAGGACGCGGCTGGTACGTCGGCACCGGCATCGGGCCGGGACTCGGCGCGAAATACAAGCTGAACGGACAGACGATTAGTTTCGACGACCGCCTGCAGGGCGCGACCGACAAGTCTCCGCTCATCGCAATAAATGTCGTCAACGCGGGCATCGCCCTCACCCCGAGCCTCCTGCTCGGGTTCAGCGGGTCGGCGGTCTCGCAGATCGGCAAGCTCGCCGGCAACGACGCGCACCTGCAGATCAACAATTACTTTGCCGCGCTCACCTGGTACCCGGCCGAGCAGGGCTTCTTCGTGCGCGGCGGCGGCGGGCTGTCGAACATCTTGATCGACACCGGCGTCCGCTCCGACCGCTCGAGCGGATTCGGAATCCTGCTCGGGGCAGGGTACGCCTTTCAGGTCGCCAGGGGCCACAACATCACCTTCACCGTCGACTACAGCCGCCAGTCCTACAGCGGATCGAGCACCAAGCCCGACAGTTCAGAGTTCACCGCTGCGTATCTGGGGTACATGTACCGGCGCTGACGCCCCGGAGCTCGCGGAGTTCCGCTAGCGGCGGAACTCGTCGTGCCGCACCACGACGACGCGCGGGCGGCCGAACACGAGGGCGCTCGCCGCCCAGGAGATGAGCGCGTAGACGATCGCGCCGAAAAACGCCGACCAGAATCCAGCGACGCTGAATCCCTTGACGAAGGACGCGACGAACCAGAAGAGGAGCCCGTTGATCACGAAGATGAACAATCCCAGCGTGAGGACGGTGACGGGCAGCGTGAGCAGCACGATGAGCGGCCGGATCAGCGAGTTGACGAATCCGAGCAGCAGGGCCGCGATAAGCGCGGTGGTGAAGCTGTCCACCTGCACGGAGGGCACGAGGTAGGGGAGGGCGAGCAGCGCGAGCGCGTTGATCAGCCAGACGAGGAGGAGGTTGAGCGCCATGGAACGCAAGCATAACAGGCCTGGATTAGAATCCCGGCCGGGACTTGCCCAAGAAGAGGAGAAGACCATGGCACGCAAAGATCCGGGTCCGAAAGCCGATCGCCGCAGGTTTCTCACCGGGGTCGTCGCGGCGGGTGCCGCCACCGCGATGACGCCAGTGCGTTCGGCCGACGTCGCGGCACAAGCTCCGCGCGTGCCCTCCGCGCTGCCGCCCTCGATGCACGTGGCGCAGGCCGAGACCGGGACGCCGCGGGAGCTCGCGCGCGTCAAGGGCATCCCCGGGTCCGACTTCATGGTCGATGTCATCAAGACGCTCGGCATCAAGTACCTGCCGGCGAACTGCGCCTCCAGCTACCGCGCCATCCACGAGTCGCTGATCAACTACGGCGGCAACAGGATGCCGGAGTTCCTCACCTGCATGCACGAGGAGTCCGCGGTCGGCATGGCGCACGGCTACTTCAAGGTCGCCGGCAAGCCGCTGATGACGCTTTGCCACGGCACGGTCGGCCTGCAGCACGCCACCATGGGCATCTACAACGCATGGTGCGACCGCGTGCCGGTGATCGTCGTCGGCGGCAACGACCTCGACGCCGCGACCCGGCCGCCGGGCGTGCCGACCTTCCACTCCGCCCAGGACATCAACGCGCTGGTGCGCGACTTCACCAAGTGGGACGACACGCCGGTGTCGCTGCAGCATTTCTCGCAGTCGTTCGTGCGCGCCTACAAGATCGCGATGACGCCGCCTTACGGGCCGGTGATGATCTCCCTCGACGCGGGGCTCCAGCAGGAGCCGATGAAGGAGCACGGCGAAAAGCCCTACATCCCGCGCTACGTGCCGACCGCGCCGCCGCAGGGCGACTCGGGCGCCGTGAAGGAAGCGGCGCGGCTCCTCGCCGGAGCGCAGAACCCGGTGATCGTCGCCGACCGCGCTGCGCGAACGCCGAACGGCATGACGCTGCTGGTGCAGCTCGCCGAGCTGTTGCAGGCGCGGGTCATCGACCAGGGCGGCCGGATGAACTTCCCGAGGACGCACTATCTCTCCGCTCCGCCGGCGGCCGTCAGCGGCGCCGACGTCATCATCGGCCTGGAGCTCTCGGACTTCTGGGCCACGGTGAACGCCTACACCGACAACGCCATGAAAGAGGGCATCGGGACGAACTCGACGCGGATCAAGCGCGACGCGAAGCTCATCAGCATCAGCTCGGTCGATCTCAACACCAAGGCGAACTACCAGGACTTCCAGCGCTTCCAGGTGATCGACGTGCAGATGGCCGCGGACGCGGAAGCGACGCTGCCGGCGCTGATCGAGGCGGTGAAATCGGCGATCCCCAACGAGCGCAAGGCGGCGATAGCGCAGCGCGGCGAGGCCGCGAGGAAAGCCTATGCCGAGGGACAGGAACGCACCCGGCAAGCGGCGGCGCTCGGCTGGGATGCGAGCCCGGTCAGCACGGCGCGCCTGTGCATGGAGGTGTACGGAGCGGTCAAGGGTCTCGACTGGTCGCTGGTCGCTTCCGAAGGCAACGTCAGCAACTGGCCGAACCGCCTCTGGCCGCTGGAGAAGTACCATCACTGGCTCGGCCGCTCCGGCGGCTACGGCGTGGGCTACGGCGCGCCGGCCTCGGTCGGCGCGGCGCTCGCCAACCGCGACCTGGGCCGGTTCTCGGTGAGCATCCAGTCGGACGGCGACCTGATGTACGCGCCTGGCGTGCTGTGGACCGCGGCCAAGCACAAGATTCCGCTCCTCGCGGTGATGCACAACAACCGCGGCTATCACCAGGAGGTGATGCACGTGCAGCGCTTGTCCAACTTCCGCAATCGGGCCGATCAAGGACCCGGCGCAGCTCGGTCCCGCGCTGCGCGAGGCCGTCAAGGTGGTGCAGGCGGGGCAGCCGGCCCTGCTCAACGTCTGGACGCAGCCGCGTTAAGGAGACGAGCACATGCGTATCGCTCCTCTGCGTCTGATCGCGGCCATCGCCGCCCTGCTCGCGGCTCCGCTCGCCGTGGCCGCCGGGTCCGCCGATAAAGGCAGGCTCGCCTACGTGAAGCACGGCTGCTGGCAGTGTCACGGCTTCGTGGGGCAGGGCGGCGTGACCGGCCCGAAGCTCGCCCCGAATCCGATGCCGCCCGAGGCGCTCTCGGCTTTCGTGCGCAACGCTGCCGGCGCCATGCCGCCTTATCAGAAAGCGATACTCTCGGACGAGGACCTCGCCGACATCCACGCTTACCTCCAGTCGCTCCCGAAGGCGCCGGACTACAAGAGCATTCCGCTGCTCAACCCGTAACGGCGGGACGAGAAAAGCCTGGACCGGAAGCACAATGCCGCTGTCATAAACTGCACGTTGACACGCCGGCTCGCGCCGGCGAAGAATGCGCGAAAGGGGAGGCCGATTCTTGGCGAAGAAGGAGCGGCCATGAAAAAGGTCGTCGTTGCCCTGCTGATTCTTGCGGTCGTCGGGTTTTTCCTTTTGCGCGATGAAATTCCGTCCGCGGACGATTCGTCTTCCGCGACGCGGGATCCCGGGGCGCGCGGCGGAGCCGCGGGCGCGGGCGCGCCCATCGCGGGACTGACCGGCACCGAGCTCGCGTCTTTCGACGCGGGCAAGGAAGATTTCGAGGAAGAGGAAGGAGTCGCCGACGGCCTCGGGCCGACGATGAACCTCGGAAGCTGCGCCGGCTGCCATTTGCATCCGGCGGTCGGCGGAACCAGTCCCGCGGTAAATCCCCAGGTGGCGTTCGCGACGCTGGACGGCGCGACCAACGCCGTTCCCTCGTTCATCACGGCGAAAGGGCCGGTGCGCGAGGCGAGGTTCGTGAAGAACGCCGACGGGACGCCGGACGGCGGCGTCCACGATCTGTTCACGATCGCCGGCCGCTCGGACGCGCCGGGATGCGTGCTCGCGCAGCCGGACTTCGAAAAGGAGCTCGCGCGCCGCAACGTGATCTTCAGGATTCCCACGCCGGTGTTCGGCGCGGGCCTGATCGAACAGATCCCGGACAAGGCGATTCTCGCGAACCAGGTCGACGACGCACCCAGGAAAAAAGAGCTCAAGATCCGCGGCAGGCCCAATATCGTCCTCGCCGGCCATGCGATCTCCGGCCAGGCGAACAACAACGGCAACGACGGCACGGTCGCGCGGTTCGGGTGGAAAGCCCAGAACAAATCGCTGCTGCTCTTCTCCGGAGAGGCGTACAACGTGGAGATGGGGATCACCAACGAGCTGTTCCAGACCGAGCGCGATGAAACCCCGAGCTGCCAGTTTTCGGAGGTTCCCAACGACGTCACCAAGACCGACGCCAAGACGCTCGTCGAGGGGATCAGCGCGATCGAGAAGTTCGCCTTCTTCGCGCGCTTCCTCGCGCCGCCGGCGCCTTCGCGCGATACGCCGGGAGGGGCCGATTCAATCGCGAGGGGCCGAAAGCTCTTCACCGATGTCGGGTGCGCGCTCTGTCACACGCCCACCCTCAATACGGGCAATGCCGCGGTCGCCGCGTTGCGCAACCAGAGCGTGAATCTCTTCTCCGACCTCCTGGTCCACGACATGGGTCCGGGGCTGGCCGATGGGGTCACTCAGGGACAGGCGGGGCCCAGGGAGTTTCGCACCGCCCCGCTGTGGGGTCTGGGACAGCGGCTGTTTTTCCTGCACGACGGACGAACGTCGGACCTGCGGGAGGCGATCCGGGCGCATCGCAGCGGGAGTTTCCTGACCTTCAACCCATCCGAAGCGAACGCAGTCATCGGAAACTTCAGCAAGCTCCAGGACAACCAGAAGCAGGACGTTCTCAACTTTCTGCGCTCGTTGTAGCGCGGCGCGCAAGCGCCCCGGACAGCCCGAGCGTCAGTACCCGATCATGTCGAGCCGCGTCAGCGTCACCTGGGCGCTGATGCGCGCGGCGTTGGCGAGGTGCCATGCCGTGTAGAGCTCCGGGAACACGTCGTCCGACGACATGCCGTCAACGGGGACGATGACCTTGAATCCCCGCAGCGCCGCCGCGGCGCCGGTGTGCAGCACCGAGGTCTGCGCCTGCGTGCCGAGCGCAACGACCGTCTTGATGCCTTTGCCTTTCAGGATCTTTTCGAGATCGCTGTTGATGAACTTGTCGGGCCCGAGCGGCGGCAGGACGAGCTCTCCGGCGGCGGGAGCGAGCTCCTTCAGGATGTCGGCGGCGGTGGAGCCGGGGACGGCGACGCTGTAGATCACGAGCGCGCCTTTCGCCCGGGCGCCGGCGACGAGCCTCTGCACTTTCGGAACCGAAGCCGCGCAGCGCGGCCGCCGCTGCGTGCTGCACGTCTGGTTCGTGAAGTCCATCACCAGCAGCGCCGTCTCCGCGGGAGCCAGGGTCGCGGCCTTGAGCGCGGGCGGGGGCGGCAACTTTGCGCTCCCCCAGTCGTCGATGACCGTCTGCGCCGGCGCGTTCGTGAAAAAAGCGCCCGCAACGATCGCGGCGGCAACCGTGATGGCCAGTCGTTCCTGCAGCGTTTTCATATTTCCCCCGATGCGAGAAGCCTTCAATCGAAGCCGACGATCTCGACCCAGTTCGAGCCCTTCCCGGTCGGATACTTCTGCAGCAGCTTGAGCGCGCCGGTCGCCTGCTCGATCGCGTAGACCGAGATCGTTTCCGACTTTTCTCCCGAGGCGACGAGGAACCTTCCTTTGGGATCGATCGCGAATCCGCGCGGCTGCTTCTCCGTCGGCGTGCTCGAGAGATAGCTGAGCTTCCCGCTTGCCGCATCGACGCCGAACGCGGCGAGGGTGTTCGAGGTGCGCTCCGAGGCGTACAGGAATTTTCCGTTCGGGGTCAGGTGCAGGTCAGCGGCCCAGATGTCGTTGTCGGTGTTGCGCGGGTGCGGGCGCGGCGAGCCGGGCTGGAGCTTCGAATCGGGCGGCAGCGCCGAGGCCGAGCTCGCTTCGGTCAACAACCCCGTCTTCGCGTCGAGCGAAAGCGTCGTCACCGTCGCGACGAGCTCCGAGAGCAGGTACACGAACTTGTTGTCGGGTGAGAAGATGAAGTGGCGCGGGCCCGTCCCGGGCTTCATCTGGGCGACCGCGGGCGTGTTCGAGGCGAGGCGGCCGGACTTCTCGTCGAAGACGAACTGGAAGATCTGGTCGGTGCCGAGGTTCGGGACGTAGACGAAGCGGTTGCTCGCGTCCACGAGGATAGAGTGGGCGTTGCGGCCCACGGGGATCACCTGCAGGGGCTCCGCCAGGACGCGCCCGTCGCCGCCGACGGCGTTGACGCTCACCAGGTGGCCGCCGTAGGAGGCGCCGAAGAGGAAGCGCCCGTTCCGGTCGAGCGAGATGTACGGGAAGCTCTCCGCGAGGGGCGCGGTGGACAAGGGCTTCAGCGCCCCCGTCCCCGAGTCGATGGAATAGACGTGCACGCTATACGGCTTGGAGCGCGAGGCCGCGTAGAGAAGGCGCCGGTTCGGGCTCACCGCCATCGGCATCACCACTTTCGCCGCCTGAACGCGAGCGAGCGGCGCGAGCGCCCCGTCCGCCTGCATGCTCCAGGCGCCGATGTCGCCGTCCTCGGCGTGAGAAACGTAGACGAACGTCCCCGCCAGCGCCGAGCTGCTGACCAGTGCCGACATGGCGATCCCCCTGATGAAGATTGAGAATGGTTTCATGCTTGATCCCTTCAGGCGTTCGTGGATGAAGTGGTTCGCGGCATGATCCGCTCCCGCGTCATCTGCGCGAGCGTGGTGATGCCGAGCAGCGCCATGTCGCGCTCGATCTCTTCGCGCAGGAGCCTCACTCCGTGGCGCACGCCGGCTTCCCCGGCGATCGCGGCCGCGTAGAGGAAGGGCCTGCCGACGAACACGAACTGCGCGCCGAGCGCGAGCGCCTTCAAAACATCGGTGCCGCGGCGGATTCCGCCGTCGATCATCACCGTCATGCCCCCCGCCTGCGCAACCACCGCGGGGAGCGCGCGCAAGGGCGCTAGAGCGCCGTCGAGCTGCCGCCCGCCGTGGTTGGACACGATGACGCCGTCGACGCCGCTCTCGCGGGCGATGCGCGCGTCCTCCGGGGCGAGCACGCCTTTCAGCACCAGGCGCCCCTTCCACAGCCTTCGCATGAGCTCCAGGTGGGTCCACGCGAGCCGGTCGCGCTCCCCGTCCCCGCGGGAAGCGCGGGTGATGAGCGGAATGCGCGCGCCCATGTTCTCGAAGTGCGGCATGCCGTCCACGAGGAGCGTTCGCAGGAACATCCCGAAGAGCCAGCGCGGGCGGAGCGCGCTCTCCCACGCGAGGCGCGCCGTCGGCCGCAGCGGCCGGCTGAAGCCGCTCCTCACGTTGTTCTCGCGGTTCGCGCTCACCGGGACGTCGACGGTGAGGACGAGCGTATCGAATCCGGCGCGCGCGACTCTGTCGACCAAGCGCGTGATCGGCCCGTTCTCGCCCGGCAGGTAGGCCTGGAACCACGCGGTGGCGCCGGCCGCGCGCACCTCTTCCAGGCGAGTCAGCGACGCGCCGCTCATGATCATCGGGATGCGGTCTTTCGCCGCCGCGCGCGCGAGCACGATGTCGCCCCGATACGCCGCCATGGAAGTGCCGCCCATGGGGGCGATGCCGAAGGGCGCGTCGTAGCCGCGGCCGAAGAGCGTCGTCTTCGCCGTGCGCGCGGAGACGTCCACCAGCACGCGAGGGCTGAGCTCGATCTCGTCGAACTGTGCGCGGTTCGCGCGCAGCGACGCGTTCGTCTCCGCGCCGCCCGAGACGTAGCCGAACATCGGCCGCGGCAGGTAGCGGCGCGCCGGGGCTTCAAAATCATCGAGCGCGAGGATACGCGCGAGCGCGCGCGGCAGCGCGCGGTCGACGTGCCACTCGGCATCGGAGCGCGGGGATTCGGCGTTCGTCGCGGAGACGGGTTGGCTCGTTTCGCTTGTGTCTGGCATAGGCTCGCCGGCGAGGGAAACCTGGGGATTGTAGAGGGGTTCGCTCCCGATTGCTTCGCCAGTTAAAATCCCGTCCAGCTCTCGACTGGAACATCCCATGCGCGTCGTCGTGATCGGCGGGTACGGCAATTTCGGCGCCCGCGTCTGCCGCGCGCTCGCCGGCTCGCCCGCGATGGAGGTCGTCGCCGCGGGCCGCCATCCGGATGAGGGGCGAGGCGGCCTCGCTGATCTGAACTTGCAGCACGCGCGGCTGGATCACTCGGCGCGCGATTTCCCCGCGGCGCTTGCGCGCCTCGCCCCCGGTCTCGTGATCCACTGCGCCGGGCCGTTCCAGTCTCAGGACTACCGGGTCGCGCTCGCCGCGTTGGAGGCGGGCGCGCACTACCTCGATCTCGCCGACGGCCGGCAGTTCGTGACGCGTTTTCCGAACTACGTCTATCCGGCCGCGCGCGCGGCGCAGCGCGTGGCCATCTCGGGCGCGAGTAGCGTGCCCGCCCTTTCCTCGGCTGTGATCGACAGCCTGATCGCGCGCCTTTCGCAGGTCGAGGAGATCCAGATCGCGATCGCGCCGGGACAGCGCGCAGCGCGGGGCGAAGCGACGATCGCGGCGGTGCTCGGCTACGCCGGGCGGCGATTCAAATGGCGGAGCGGCGGCGCGTGGCGCGACGCGTGGGGCTGGCAGGAGCTCAAGCGCATGCGCTTCTACGCGCTGGGCGCGCGCTGGGCTGCCGCCTGCGACGTTCCGGACCTCGAGCTCTTTCCGAAGCGCTATCCCGGCTTGCGCACGATGGAGTTCCGCGCTTCGCTCGAAATCGGCGCGCAGCAATTCGCGCTGTGGCTCGCCGCGCTGCTGCGCCGGCGGGGCGTGCCCCTGCCGATCGAGCGCTGGGCGAGGCCGCTATCCCGGATCGCCTCCTGGATGGACTCCTTCGGCGGCGATCTCGGCGGCATGCTGGTGAGCCTCGCCGGCAAGCGCGCCGACGGAAGCCGCGCGTGGATCGAATGGCACCTGACGGCCGACGCGCAGCACGGCCCCGAGATTCCCTGCATGGCCGCCGTTCTGCTCGCGCGCAAGCTCGCGCAAGGCCGCGTCGCGGAGCCGGGTGCGTTTTCCTGCATGGGATTCCTCACGCTGCCTGAATTCGAGACGGAGTTCGCGCGCTGGCGCATCACTACGGTGGTGAGGGAGGGCGCTGCGTGAGCGCGCTCGCATGGGCATAGTTCTTGACGAACTATAACGCGGCGCGTTATAGTCCGTTATGATCCTGAGCTTCCGCTCCAAGGAAGCGCAAAAAATCTGGCGTGGAGAACCGTCGCGGCGCCTTCCGATGTCGATTCAGGACGTGGCGCGCCGAAAGCTTCGGATGCTCAATAATGCGCGGCGTCTGGACGACTTGCGAGTGCCGCCGGCCAACCGGCTGGAGGCCTTGAAGGGCGACCGAAAGGGACAGCACAGCATCAGGATCAACGACCAATGGCGCATATGTTTTGGCTGGACCGGCGCCGGAGTGACCGACGTCGAGATTGTTGACTATCACTGAGGCCGCATGGCGAAGAAGCTGCGTAACATTCATCCGGGCGAGGTGCTGCTCGAGGAATTTCTGAATCCGATGGGAATCAGCCAGAACGCGCTTGCCCGCGCGATCGGGGTGCCGCCACGCCGGATCAACGAGATCATCCTGGGCAAGCGCGCGGTCACGGCCGATACGGCATTGCGGCTGGCAACCTTCTTCGGCACGTCTGAAGGATTCTGGCTGGGACTGCAGGCTGACTACGACCTCGAAGAGGCACGTCACGGCATCGGGAAGGAGCTCCTGCGCGTGGAACAGGCTCGCGCCGAGTACCGTGTTCAGCGCCGCTGATGCGTGAGCACCGTCGCGTTCCGGAAGACGGCGCGGCCGCGAAGGCGGATCGTTCGAGCATGACCCTCAGGCGGCAGGACCTGGACGACATCTCCGCGCGGACCCTGGACCACTACGACCGGCGCGCCGAGGACTTCTGGAAGGGCACGCGCGATCACGACGTCAGCCAGAACATCGCGGCGCTGCTCGCGCACATCGAGGGCGAGCCGCCGTTCACGATTCTCGACCTGGGCTGCGGGCCGGGGAGGGACCTGAAGGCGTTGGCCGGGCTCGGCCACGTCGCAACCGGGCTGGAGGGATCGGAGCGCTTCGCGGCCATGGCGCGCGAGCACAGCGGCTGCGAGGTGTGGCGGCAGGATCTGTTCGCTTTGAAACTCCCCGATGCGCGCTTCGACGGCGTGTTCGCCAACGCGGTGCTGTTTCACGTGCCGCGCCAGGAGCTGCCGCGCGTCCTGCGCGAGCTGCATGCGACGCTCAAGCCGCGCGGCGTGCTGTTCAGCTCGAACCCGCACGGCGGCAACGAAGAAGGCTGGAACCGCGGGCGCTACGGCGCG
>VBCJ01000253.1 GCA_005884335.1 Betaproteobacteria bacterium
CAAGCCTGTCACAGCGATCTGCGGGCCGTACGCGATCGGCGCGATCGAGTACGAGCCGACCTCGGTGATGACGAACAAGACGCCGCAGGAGGCGGTACGCGGCTTCGGGCAGTCGCCGACCAATTTCGCGATCGAGCGGGCGATCGACCGCGTCGCGCGCCATCTCGGCATGGACTCGATCGAGCTGCGCAAGAAGAATTTCATCCGCAAAGACCAGTTCCCCTACACCATCGCTAGCGGGTCCACTTACGACTCGGGCGACTACCACGCGGTGCTCGACAAGACTCTTGCGGCGATCGACTACGCCTCGCTCGTGCGCGCGCGGGACGAGGCGCGGCACTCAGGGCGCCTCGCAGGAATCGGCATCGCGAGCTGCCTCGAGCCCTCGGGCGGCAACTCGGCGTTCGAAGTGCTGATGAACCCGAGGAACGAGAACACGACCTGGATGGACTCCTGCCTGGTGCGCGTCGATCTCTCGGGCTCCATCACCGGCGTCATCAACAACTCGAGCGCGGGGCAAGGGCACGAGTCGCTGGTATCGACCGTGGTGGGAGAAATCCTCGAGCGCGATCCCGAAACGATCCGCGTGGTGCGAGCCGATTCCCTCACGGCGCTTCCCTCCAACAGCCCGGTCGGCAGCCGCATGGCGATCATGCTGGGTGGCGCCGCGGCGGGCGCCGCCAAGACGATCAAGGAGACGCTCATCGCCATCGCCGCGCACAACTTCGAATGCTCGCCCGGGGACCTCGAATACAGGGACGGCGGCGTGAGCCTGAAGGGCGCACCGGAGAAGAAGCTGGTCTGGGACCAGCTGGTCGAGATCGCGCACCGGAAATTCCACAAGCTTCCGCCCGGCCTGGAGCCGGGGTTGCAGGCGAAGTTCGTCTGGGAAGTGCCGACCGGCGGCGCGCTGCCGACTCCGGAGGGTCGTATACAGATCTACCCCTGCTACGCCTTCGAGGCGCACGTCGTTCTGGTCGAGATCGACCCGGACACGGGCAAGCCCTCGATCCGGAAATACGTGTGCGGCCACGACTGCGGCGTGATGATCAACCCGGACATCGTCCACGGCATGACCTACGGCGGGATCGCGCACGGCATAGGCGCGGCGCTCTACGAGAAGTTCGCCTACACCGAGGACGGGCAACTCGCAAGCGGCACCTTCATGGACTATCTGATCCCGAGCGCGATGGAAGTGCCGGGGCTCGCCATCGTCGATCACTGCACGCCCTCCCCCCTTACGACTTTCGGTCAGAAAGGCTCCGGCGAAGCCGGCTATCTCGGCGCGCCCGCCGCAATCGCGAATGCGATCAACGACGCGCTTGACCCCCTCGGCGCTTCGATCGACACTCTGCCGATGTCGCATCTCGCGATCTGGAAGGTAATCAGCGAGGCGCGCGAGAAAGCGGCCCCAACGTGAAAAACATCGTCATCGACGTCCACGCGCACTTCATCCCCAAGCTGCTCTATGAGCGCTACGACGCGAACGCCGCGAAATTTCCCGGGGTCAAACTGTTGCGGGACGGCAAAGGGACACGCATGCAGTTCCCGGGCGGGGATCCGACGCGGCCGATCTCGCCCAAGCTCTCCGATACTGCCGACCGGTGCGCCTGGATGGACAAAAATGGCATCGACCATCAGCTCGTCGGCGGGTGGCTGGACAGCTTCGGCTACGAGCTGCCTTCGGGCGAAGGTCTCGCCTGGAGCCGCTATTACAACGACTGCCTGCACGAGGAGCTGCGCGAGGAGACACGCTTCACGCCGCTCGCCACCGTGCCGCTGCAGCACGGAGGACTCGCCGCCGAAGTATTGAGCGAAGCGCTAGACAAAGGCTTCGGCGGAGTGATGATCGGTACTTTGCCGAAAGGCAATGCGGGAAATCTCGACGACCCTACGCTCGATGCGTTCTGGCAGGCAGCATCGGACCTGAAGGCGGCGGTATTCATGCACCCGATGTTCCTGTGCGGCGAGCCGCGGCTCGCGGACTACGACCTGGTGAACGCGATCGGCCGGCTCGCCGACACTTCGATCGCGGTGTCGAGGCTCCTCTTCTCCGGGCACCTCCTGAAATTTCCGGGCATGAAATTCGTGATCTCGCACGGCGGGGCTGCTCTGCCCTATGCGCTCGGGCGCCTCGCGCGCAACCACGCCAATTCGCAGGGCAAGTACGCCGATCCGCGCAAGGGTTTCGAGGCGATGTACTTCGATTCCTGCGTGTTCGATGCGGATTCGCTCGAATACCTGGCGAGAAAAGCGAGTCCCGCGCGCATCATGCTCGGCTCGGATCAACCCTTCCCGATCGGCGATCCCGAACCGAGGAAAGTCGTCGAAGGCGCAGCCTTCAACGAAGGGCAAAAGAAAGGCATACTCGGCGAAACGGCACAGACCGTGTTCCGGGTGCGGGCCGACTGCTGGTGCCCGCGTTGACGGGATCGAGGAGGAATCCGACATGACAATCAGCGAGGATCGAAACCGGCGCCCGCTCGTGTGGCGCACGCTAGCGCTCCTGGCGTGCCTGGGCGGGACGGGCGCGTTTGCGCAATATCCTTCGCAGCCGGTCAAGATGCTCCTCCCCTACGCGGCGGGCGGCGTGGCCGACATCACGGCGCGCGTGCTGGCGCAGAGGCTCTCGCAGACGCTCGGCCAGCAGCTCATCATCGACAACCGGCCGAGCGCCGGCCAGATCGTCGCCACGGAGGCGGCGATGAGGGCCGAGCCCGACGGCTATACGCTCCTGTGGCTCAACCAGGGGCACGCGGTGAGCGTGTCGCTCTTCAAGTCGCTGCCCTACGATCCCGTACGCGATTTCGCGCCGATCTCGACCGTCGGTTTCTTCGGGCTCGCGCTGCTCGTGAATTCCGACTCGCCCTACAGGTCGCTCAGGGAATTCATCGCCGCCGCCAAGGCGAGCCCCGGCAGGTTCAACGTCGGCACGACCAGCATCGGCGGCACCCAGTTCATCGCCGTTGAGCTGTTCAAATCGATGGCGGGGCTGGAATTCCAGACCGTGCCGTTCAAGGCGACCCCCGCCATCATCACCGCGGTGAAAGGCAAGGACCTGGACGGCATGGTCGAGATCCTCGCGCCCGTCATCCCGCACATCAAGAGCGGGAGCCTGAGGGCGCTCGGCGTGACTTTCGATCACCGCTTTGCCGGATTGCCCGAGGTGCCGACCCTCGCCGAGGCCGGCGTTCCGGGTTACGAGGCGTCCGCGTGGAACGGCGTCGCCGCGCCGGCCAGGACGCCGCGAGCGGTGATCGAACGCCTGAACAAGGAAATCCACGCCGCCGTGGCCGCGCCCGAAGTGAGGCAGCGCCTCCTGGACCTGGGCGTCGACGCGCGCGCGAGCTCACCCGAAGCCATGCGCGAGCTGCTCGTCTCGGAGACCGCCAAGTGGAAAGCGCTCGTGGAACGCGCGAAAATCGAGAAGCAATGAACCTGCCCCGCACCGAAACGCCGCTCGCGACCGATGCGACGCGCGGCTACCGCGACCTTCACGAGCACCTGGAAGAGCTGAAGAAACGAGGCTTGCTGCTCACGATCGCGCGGCCGGTCGACAAGGACTCGGAGCTGCATCCGCTGGTGCGCTGGCAGTTCGTCGGGGGGATGGACGAGGCCGAGCGCAAGGCCTTTCTCTTTACGAACATCACCGACGGCCGCGGCCGCAAGTACGACATCCCGGTCGTGGTCGGCGCGATCGCGGCTAACCGCGCGATCTACTCGGCCGGCATGGGCGCCCCCTTGAGCGAAATCCAGGGGAAGTGGGATCACGCGATCGCTCATCCCATCGCACCGCGCGAGCTCGAGCGCGCCGCCTGCCATGAGATCGTGCACGAGGGCGAAGCGCTGCGGGGCGAGGGCAAAGGCCTCGACCGCCTGCCGATCCCGATCTCGACACCGGGCTTCGATTCCGCGCCGACGCTCACCGCGACCAACGTCATCACGCGCGACCCCGAGACGGGCGTGCAGAACATGGGGACTTACCGCGCCGCGCTCAAATCGTCCGATCGCCTGGTGGTGCGCATGGCGACGCGCGCCGGCGGCGCGGGCGGGTACCTCCACTACGTGAAATACCAGAAGCTCGGAAAAAAAACGATGCCATGCGCGATCGTGCTCGGTTGCCCGCCCTATGTCGCCTTCATGGGGCCGCAGAAGCTGCCGGTCGGCGTGGACGAGTTCACCGTCGCCGGCGGCCTGGCCGGAGCGCCGATCAACGTCGTGCGCGCGAAGACCGTCGACCTGCTGGTTCCGGCCGAGAGCGAGATCGTGATCGAAGGCCTGATCGACACGGAGTACTGCGAGCCCGAAGCGCCTTTCGGCGAATCGCACGGACACGTCGCGCTCGAAGAGTACAACATGCCGATGCGCGTGACCGCGATCACGCAGCGCAGGAACCCGATCATTCCGTCGTACATCAGCCAGGTGACGCCCTCGGAGTCGAGCGTCATCAAGCGCGTCGCCTATGAGCCGCTGTACCTCGCGCACTTGCGCGAGGCGCTGGGCATCCGCGCAGTGAAGCGCGTTTCACTGCACGAGCCGCTCACGGGGCTGCTACGCGTCCAGGTGATCACGCTGGAGAAGGGCACGCCGCGCACGGAGGTCTGGCGCGCCCTCTACGGCGCCGCCTACTTCAAGGCCGACATGGGCAAGATCACCATCGCTGTGAACGACGATATCGATCCGGACAACGCGGATGCGATTTTCTGGGCGATGGCCTACCGCATGAATCCGGTCGAGGACGTGCGCACGCTGCCCCATCGCGGCCAGGGCCACGGCCCCAAGCGCGAGCACGGGCAGGAGGAGGACTCGACACTGCTCATGGACGCCACGATGAAAGGCGACATGCCGCCGCTCGCGCTGCCGAAGAAGGAGTACATGGAGCGCGCCATGAAGATCTGGGAGGAGCTCGGCCTGCCGAAGCTCCGCCCGCAGGCGCCCTGGTTCGGCTATTCGCTCGGCGACTGGCTGCCGCAGTGGGACGAAGCGGCGAAGCGCGCCGTCGAAGGCCGTTACATCGAGAACGGCCGTGTCAGCGAGAAACAGCGCAAAAAAGGCGTCAAGCCCGAGACCAAGTTCAGGCCGGAATAATATTCCGGCGTCCCCGACGCATTCCCGCTAACCGGACGCTGCCGCGGAATCGGTAGCGGCCGCCCGCTTCCCTCTACCCGGTGTAAATATTCCACAGCAATGCGGTGGAAGACTTAACAGCGCCTGTCCCCGCCCGAAGCCTAAGCTGGTAGCCGTGCAAATGAAACTTTGCATGGGCCGGCGGCAAGCCGGGAGTAATGACGACACTACTCAGTGGAGAATGCAAATGGCATCCAACATTCGAATAGCGGTGGATGAGACAGCACGAGGCCTGACCATTCGGTGGCTCGAGACAGGTCTGGAACGCCACGTATGGGTGGATCAGTGGGCGTTCGAGCAGTTTCTCGCATCCGGTGAAACGATTTATCTCGACACGCCAGCCGTCGCGACAGAAAGCCGCGCGGTCGAGTAAGTAGAGGCAGGCAGTAGTCTCACCCGGCCGCTGACGATGATGTGGAGGGTGTCGACACACCTAGGGAGATGACCATGAGGACGAGCGTAACCGCAATCAGCCTGGCTCTGTCGTTCCTGTCCGTAGCGCCGGTGAATTTGCTGGCCGATGATCGTCAGGGCGAAGTGACGTTTCCGGAGCATCTGCGGCAGCTGCCCAACGGTCTGCCCTTTCCCAACCCGAGCGGCTTCGCTTCGACCTTCAGCACCGCCGGGTACATCGAGCTCGGCAACGAGTTCTTCCAGGACCTCGGCGCGAACGGCCGCCGCTGCGTGAGCTGCCACCTGCCGAGCGCCGGGTGGACGATCGTGCCCTCGCAAGTGCAGGCGATCTTCGAACGGACGCTCGGGGGCGTGATCGACGACGCGCTCGGCCTGGGCGCGATCTTCAGAACAAACGACGGTTCGAACTCCCCTGCGGCCGACGTATCCACCTTCGCCGCGCGCCGCAGCGCCTACAGCATGCTGCTCACGAAGGGCCTCATTCGCGTCGGCATCGGGGTGCCGGCCAGCGCGGACTTCGAGCTCGTCGCGGTCGATGATCCGTATCACTTTGCGAGCGCCGCGGAACTGTCGCTCTTCCGCCGCCCGCTTCCTACGACGAACCTGCAGTTCCTGAGCACCGTCATGTGGGACGGCCGCGAGACCTTCGGCGGAACCGACCAGTGCAACATCGCAGCCGAGGGCGGCAAGTGCTTCGCGTCGATCCACTTCGACCTGGCGGACCAATCGAACGGGGCGACGCAGGGCCACGCGCAGGCTCCGAATCCGATCTCGAGCGCGCAGCGCGAGGCCATCGTTGCCTTCGAGACCGCGCTCGCCACGGCGCAGGTGTGGGATGAAAGTGCCGAGCGCCTGCAAGCCGCCGACGCCAAGGGAGGACCCGAGGCGATCTTCGACCAGACCTTCTACTACGGCATCAACGACGACCTCGGCGACTATCAGACGCATGCACCGTTCACCCCGAACGTGTTCAACATCTTCGATGCGTGGCGCGACCTCCCGGGAGGCGGCAGTACCAACGAAGCGCGGCGCGCAGTCGCCCGCGGCCAAGCGACCTTCAACTCGAAAGCGTTCACGATCACCGGCGTCGCGGGTCTGAACTTCAACAGTCCCTTCAATCCGCCGCTGCCCGCGTCCTTTCCGGGGACCTGCACGACCTGCCACGACGCTCCGAACTCGGGCAACCACTCGATCGTGGCGCCGCTCAACATCGGCCTCGTGGATGCATCGCGCCGCACCCCGGACATGCCTCTGTACACGCTGCAGGAGAAGTGCGTGGCCTTAAGCGACGGCACCAAGGTCGCGGGGCCGAGTTGCCCGGCCCAGACGGTCACCGACCCCGGCCGAGCGCTGATCTCCGGCAAGTTCGCCGACATCGGCAAGTTTAAAGGCCCGATCCTCCGCGGTCTCGCTGCGCGCGCCCCCTACTTCCACAACGGGTCCGCCGCGGATCTTGGCGCGGTCATCGATTTCTACAACGAGCGCTTCGGCGCGGGCATCGCGGGCAGGGAAAAGGAGGACCTGATCGCGTTCCTGCGCGCGCTGTAAGCAGTACGAAACGATTTCAGAAACGCTTTTCGATTACCGGGGTGGTGGGCTTCTAGCCTTTGTGGGAGGGCTGGCTATTCATGGGTGCGCCACCACCCCGGTACCGCTCACGAGCGCTGCCTGAGGAAACATCCGCCTCGGCTGCAGTCGCCGAGATCTTTCGGCGGTCTTCGAATCGCACAGCAGCAGGCCGACCCCGATGGGTGTTGACGGTTCACCCGCCGGCGCGTATACGGAGGTGATCTCAAAAGGGGGTCGAAATGATTTCACTGTCTCGTCGCGTGTTGCCTGCCGCTCAAATCCTCCTGCTGCTGCTCGCCTCAGCTGCAGCCCTCGCCGCCGACCTCAACCCGGCGGCGCTCGCGTACAAGTCGCCCGATCAGCTCAAGTGGCGCGACCCGACCGGCGCCGCCGGCATCAACCAGGCGGTGCTCGTCGGCGACCCGGAAAAGCCCGGGCTGTACGTGGTCATGAACCGGTTCAAGCCGGGCAACTTCAGCCGCCCGCACTTTCATCCGAACGACCGCTTCATCACCGTGATCAAGGGCACTTGGTGGGTCGCCACCGGCAACAAGTTTGATCCGAGCCTCACGGTGCCGATGCCCACCGGCTCGTTCGTGACGCATTTCGGCAAGCAAGTGCATTGGGACGGCGCCAGGGACGAGGAAGCCTGGCTGATCATCGTGGGCGACGGACCCGCGACCTCGACGCGCGTCGAGGAGGCGAAGTAGCCACGACCATGATCCGCCGCGTGGTGACGGGGCACGACGCGAACGAGACCGCAAAAGTCCTCATCGACGCGGCGGCCACGAACAAGCGGATTTCGAAGTCGGGCGGCGTCTCGACCCTCATCTGGTGCACCGACCGTACCCCCGCCGACATTTCGGTGGGCGAAAATATCGAAGACATGGGCGCGCGCATGCTGGGCACGCCGCCGCCGCCGAACGGGACCCGGTTCACCGTGAACGACATTCCTCCGGGAAGGACCGGGCCCATGCACCGCACAGAGACGATCGACTACGTGATCGTTCTCGCGGGCGAGCTCGAGATGCAGATGGACGATTCGACGGTGAAGCTCAAGGCGGGAGATGTGCTCGTGCAGCGCGGCACGAATCACGCCTGGATCAACCGCGGGACCGGGCCCGCGCGGGTCGCCTTCATCCTGATCGACGCGAAACCGCTCGGGATCGGCCATCCCCTCACGGGCGGGGCTGCGGTGCGCTAGGCCGGCTCACCCGTGATTTTCATGGAGGAAGCCATGCTCAAAGTCGTCGCACTTTCTCTCGCCCTGTCGTTCTGGCAAAGCACCTCGGTAGCGCAAGCGATCGAGACGGGCAGCCTCCAGGGCGCGGTTCGCGACGAGAACGGCAAGCCCGTGACCGGCGCGGCGGTGAAAATTCGCAACGTTGAGCGGGGAATCACGGTGACGGTCTTCTCGCGGGGCGGGAACTACGGCGCGCCCGAGCTCTTCCCCGGGAGGAGCGAGGTGTCCGCGGGCATGGGCGGGCACGCGGAGAGCGCGAAGGCGGCGGTCGAGATCGCGCCAGGGAAGAAGACTTTGTTGAACCTTGCGCTCAAGCGCTCCGCGCCGATCCTCACGCCGGCGGACTGGATTGCGCAGCTTCCCGACGACCGGGACGGCGTGAAGCAGCTCATCATCAATCGCTGCGTGAACTGCCACGGCCCGGTGAACTTCGTCAGCCGGCGCTTCGATCGGCTGGGCTGGAAGAAGGTCGTCCTCGACATGGGCCGGATCGAGGAGATCGGCCCGCCGAACTACAAGTCGATCTCGGACGAGGAGGCCATGACGGCCAGAGGCGAGGAGGCGGAGAGGATCACGGCGTATCTCACCAAGCATTTCGGCCCCGACAAGGCGCCCGGATTGAATGTCCCCAAGGCCGCCGCGTACCGCAACACGGCCGGCGAACCCGACGTCGTCATCACCCAGTTCGACATTCCCACGCGGACGGCGATCCCCCACAACCTCACCGTGGATCCGCGAGGCCACATCTGGTTCGTTGAACGCTATGGGGAAAAGATCGGCGGTCTCGATCCGAAGACCGGCGGGTTCAAGGAGTTCCCGATTCAGGCCAAGGTGGCGCGCTCGCACGGCATCGTCGCCGACTCGAGCGGGTTCGTCTGGTGGAGCGAGAGCCGCGGCAATCACCTGGGGCGCCTGGATTCCAGGACCGGCGCAATGAAGCGCACCCCGCTGCCGCAGGAGCGCTCGAGCCCCCACACCTTGTTCCTCGCGAGCGACGGGCTGATCTGGATGACCCAGATCCGCGGCAACCGCATCGCCAGTTTCGATCCCCGGACGGAGAGCTTCAAGGAATACGCGGTTCCGACGAAGGAGTCCCGGCCCTACGGGATCGTGGTCGACTCCCACAACCACGTCTGGTTCTGCGAGTTCACCGGCGACAAGATCGGCAGGCTCGACCCGGCGACGGGCGCGATCAGGGAATATGCGCCGCCGACGCGCTACTCGGGCCCGCGCCGGCTGGCGCTCGACCGCAAGGAAAACGTGTGGTTCACCGAGTACAACACGAACAGGATCGCGCGGCTCGACCGCGATACCGGAGCGATCCGCGAGTGGGAGATCCCGACGCCGGACTCCGGCCCCTACGACATCGTGGTCGATCATCGCGGGAAGATCTGGTTCGACGAGTTCACCGCGAACAAGATCGTGCGCTTCGATCCCGCAACCGCCCAATTCTCAGAGTTCCCCCTGCCGGGGCTGGATTCCCAGGTGCGGAAAATGGCCGTCGATCAGGCTGGCGCGGTGTGGCTGTCGGAATACAAGAACAGCCGGATGGTGCGCGTCGTAGAGCGGCGATGAGTTTTGGTTACGCCGCTGTCACCCGATCTTGAGGGTGTAGAGCTCGGCCTTGCCGGGAAAATCGCCGCTGCGCACATCGCGCGCGTAGCTTTGCGCCGCCTGCGAGATCGTCTCGCGCAGATTGCCGTAGCGACGGACAAATTTCGGCGTCCAGTCGAACAGGCCCAGCATGTCGTCGGTGACCAGGATCTGCCCGTCGCATTGAGGCGATGCGCCGATGCCGATCGTCGGAGCATCGACCGCGCGGGTGATCTCATCCGCCAGATCGGCCGCAACACCTTCCACCACGATCGCGAAGGCGCCGGCCTGATCGGTCGCGCGCGCTTCGGCGATCACGCGCTCGCGCTCCGCGGTCGAGCGGCCCTTGGCCTTGAAGCCGCCATCCACATGGGTCGCCTGCGGACGGAGGCCGACATGCCCGACGACCGGGATGCCGCGCTCGACCAGGAATGAGATCGTCTCCGCAATACCCTCGCCTGATTCGACCTTGACCGCCTGGCACCCGGTCTCGCGCATCAGCGTTACCGCCGATTCGTGCGCCTGTTGCGGACTCCGCTCGTACGACCCGAAGGGCAAATCGACGACCACCAGCGCGCGCGACGAGCCGCGCATCACGGCCTGCCCGTGGATCACCATCATTTCGAGCGTCACGCCCACCGTGGTCGGCAGGCCGTGCAAAACCATGCCGACCGAATCGCCCACCAGCAGCAGATCGACATGCGGGTCGAGCAGCTCTGCTATCGGCGCGGTATAGGCGGTCAGACAGACGATCTTTTCGCGGCCCTTGCGCGCCGCAATCTCCGGCGCGGTCAGACGACGCAATTGGTTATGGCTGGACATACTCACCTCCATAGGGAGCGTCTTAAACTCCGGCCTTCGCGAGAATGACCACGGACACGCCGCGAGCACCGCGCGTCGCGTCCGGGTTTTGGTAGGAATGCGGGACGTTGCCGGGAAAAGCGAGCACGTCACCGCGAACGAGGTCGTTGCGCTCGCCGGCGACGAAGATCGTGACCTGGCCTTCCAGGCAGGTGAAATATTCCCGCGTTCCGGGCAGGTGCGGTGTGCCGCGCATCGCGCCGCCGGGTGCGAAGTCCATTACCGACAGTATTCCTTCGGGCATGGGCTCGGGGATGAGCCCCCGCAATGTCACGCCGTTGCCGCGGCTCTGCGAGGAGACGTCGGATTCCGACCATTTGCGCACTTTTGCGCGCGGCGAAGCGAGCAGCTCCTCGATCGGCACGCCGAGCGCGCCGGCCACCTTGAGAAGCACCGCCAGAGATGGATTGCCCACGCCCGATTCGAGGTTGGCGATGGTCGAGCGCGGCAAGCCGGAAGACTTGGCGAGCGCGCCTTGCGTGAGGGTGCGCACGTGGCGAAGCGCGGCGAGGTTGCGCGCGAGGTGAGTGGCGACGTGCTGGGTCTTGTCCATAGTCTTGACTTTCCGCCAATCGGTTGGACATTGCGTTGGGAAAGCGGGTCTCGATCTCTATTATTGGCCAAACGAAAGGAGACCGCACATGACACGCATTCTTCAAAACGATTCTCACGGACGCTTCGCGAGCCTGCGGGTCGCCGTCACCGGCGGCACGTCGGGGCTGGGACTCGCCCTCGTTCGGGAATCGCTCGCTCGCGGAGCGCGCGTGGCCTTCGTCGCCCGCAACCGCGAAGGCGTCGAGCGGGTCGCACGCGAGCATGGCCGCGCGCACGGCATCGTCGGCGATGTTTCCAAGAAGGAAGACATCCATCCCATCGCCATGCAGATCGTCGGTGGCCTCGGCGGGCTCGACGTCCTCGTCAACAACGCGTCGGCCCTGGGGCCAACGCCGCTCGCGCTCCTGGGCGACACCGATTGCGAGGACTTCGAGCGCGCGCTCGCGACGAACGTGCTCGGACCCTTTCGCCTGACCAAGGCGCTCTTGGGCGCGTTGGCCGCCTCGGCCCGCTGCGGCCGCGGTGCGGTGGTGTTGAACGTCTCGAGCGACGCGGCGATCCATGCCTACCCGCGCTGGGGTGCTTACGGCGCGAGCAAGGCCGCACTGCGCCACTTGAGTCATGTCTGGAATGAAGAACTCTTGGCCGAAGGCGTGAGCTTCCTTTCGCTCGATCCGGGCGACATGGATACACCGCTGCACGCCCTCGCCGTCCCGGACTCCGATCCGGCGACGCTGAAGCGCCCGGAAGCCGCGGCACGTGAGCTTGCCGAAGCCATCGCGGCGGCGCTGCCCGCGCGCAGCCCGGGCAAAGCGCCCCGTGGAGCCGCAGCCGTCGAAGTCGACGCCTCATGATCGCCGCCAGCCAGCCCGCACAACGTCCGCCGCAGGCGAAGCTCCTGGTGGTTGACGCGTGGGGGCGCATCAAGCATCTCCCCCGTTCGGCGCTGGTCGATCTGTTACGGCC
>VBCJ01000113.1 GCA_005884335.1 Betaproteobacteria bacterium
AATACGCGCCCATGCCGCCGGTATTGGGCCCCCGGTCGCCGTCCCTGAGACGCTTGTGGTCCTGGCTCGTCGCAAGAGGGAGCACGTGCTCGCCGTCCGCCAATACGATGAAGCTCGCCTCTTCGCCGTCCAGGAATTCTTCGATCACGACGCGGTTCCCCGCGGTGCCCATCGTCCGCTCGACGAGGAATTGCTCGATTGCACGATGAGCTTCGTCCGCGCTCATCGCGACGATTACGCCCTTTCCCGCAGCTAGGCCGTCCGCCTTTACGACGATGGGCGCGCTGCGCGCTTCGACATAAGCGTGCGCGGCAGGCGCTGTGTCGAAGCTCGAGAATTCCGCCGTGGGAATCTTGTGCCGGGTCATGAATTCCTTGGCGAACTGTTTGGAGCTCTCCAGCCGGGCGCAGGCCCGAGTCGGGCCGAAGATCCGCAACCCCTTCGAACGGAACAGATCGACGATTCCTTCGGCAAGCGGCGCCTCGGGTCCCACCACCGTGAGGTAGATATTCTCGGCCAGCGCGAATTCGGCCAGCTTGTCGATCGCCGAGATCGCCACGTTATCCAGGCCGGCCTCGCGCGCGGTGCCGCCATTGCCCGGGGCGACGAAAACTTTCTGCACGCGCGGGCCTTGCGCCAAGCGCCACGCGATCGCGTGTTCCCTGCCGCCCGAGCCGATGACGAGGAGTTTCACGCGGCCGGAAATCAGTGGCGGAAATGCCGCACGCCGGTGAATACCATGGCGAGCCCAAGCTCGTCGGCGGCCGCGATCACCTCATCGTCGCGCACGCTTCCGCCGGGTTGGATAACGGCCTTCGCGCCCGCTCGGGCGACCACTTCCACGCCGTCCCGAAACGGGAAGAACGCGTCCGACGCGACGACGGATCCCTCGAGGGACAGTCCCGCGTCCTGCGCCTTGAGCACGGCAACACGGGCGGCGTCGACGCGGCTCATTTGGCCCGCGCCGACGCCGAGCGTACGGCCCCCCGCGCAGAACACGATGGCGTTCGATTTGACGAACTTCGCCACGCGCCACGCGAACAGCAAGTCGGCACCTTGTGTTGCGGTTGGCTTCAGGCGGGTGACCGTGCGCAGCTCCGAAGCTTCGACGTTACGGTGGTCCGGAGCTTGCACGAGGAGCCCGCCTCCGACGCGCTTGAAGTCGTATGTCTGAACGGCGTGCGCAAGGCTCACCGACATCACCCGGACGTTGGTCTTGGCGGCAAGGATCTGTCGTGCTCCGGCGTCGAATTCGGGCGCCTGCTGTGGGGTCGGTGGCAAAGGCGCGTTCGTACGCGTCGCGGGGTGAGGCCCCGATCGCGGCACCGCAAGGATTGGCGTGCTTGACGATCACGCAGGCCGGTTGATCGAAAGTTTTCACGCATTCCCAGGCCGCGTCGGCATCGGCGATGTTGTTGTACGACAGCTCCTTGCCCTGAATCTGCGTATAGCCAGCGATGCCCCCCCGAGTCGGACTGCCGTCGCGATAGAATGCCGCAGCCTGATGCGGGTTTTCGCCGTAGCGCAGGTCCTGCACTTTTTCGAACTGAAGCGTAAGGCGCTCCGGGAAAGGCGCAAGGTTTCCGTCACCCGTGAGTCCTGTGAGGTAGTTGGCGATGGCGGCCTCGTACGCGGCGCTGTGGGCGAACGCCTTTTTCGCCAGAGCGAAGCGCGTGCCCTCGCTCAAGGCCCCGCCGTGTTTCCCCATCTCCGCGAGCAGCTTTGAATAGTCGGACGGATCGGTCACGACCGCGACGCCTGCATAGTTCTTGGCTCCTGCGCGCAGCATGCTGGGACCCCCGACGTCGATGTTCTCGATCGCCTCGGCGAGAGTGCAATTGGAATTCGCGACGGCTCGTGCGAACGGATAAAGGTTGACAACGACGAGATCAATCGGCTCGATACCCGCGGCCTTGATCGCGGCCAAGTGCGCGGGGGAATCGCGCCGGGCGAGTATGCCGGCGTGCAGTCTCGGGTGCAGGGTTTTCACCCGCCCGTCGAGCATTTCCGGGAATCCGGTATAGTCGGCCACCTCGGTTACGAGGAGGCCTTGATCGGCCAGAAGTTTCGCCGTGCCGCCCGTCGACAGAATCTTGACTTTGAATCGGGCGAGACCGCGCGCAAACTCGGCAAGGCCGCTCTTATCGGATACGCTGACCAGCGCCGTCCGGATGGGAATCACCTTTTACATCTTTATTTTGAGCGACTGGATTTTCTTTCGCAGGGTATTGCGGTTGATCCCGAGCATCTCCGCGGCGATGGACTGATTTCCCTCGGCCCGGTCGAGCACGAGCTCGAGCATCGGACGCTCGACGTTCTTGAGCACCATGTCGTAGATGGCGCGCGGCTTTGCCCCGTCGAGGTCCTTGAAGTACCGCTCCAGAGACCGGCGGACGCAGTCCGCGATCTCGTTTGTCTGCCTCATGCCGCCAGCTCCACCTCATAGCGCAGGCGCAGATTCTCGCGCCCGAACTGCTCGAAGAAACGATTGACCGCGTCGAGTTGCTCCTCGCAGGTCTCAAGCTGATTCATGCAGTGCCGGAAGCTTGCCGAACCGGCGAGCCCCCTGGTGTACCAGGAGATATGCTTGCGCGCGACCTTGACTCCCGTTTCTCTGCCGTAGAACGCGTAGAGCTCATGCAGATGCGCGAGCAACACCGCATGGATTTCGGAGACGAGAGGGTGGGGGAGCTTCTCGCCCGTTGAAAGATAGTGTCCGATTTCGCGGAAGATCCAGGGCCGCCCTTGAGCCGCGCGACCGATCATGATCCCGTCGGCGCCCGTGTACTCGAGCACGTGCTTCGCTTCCTCGGGGGTAGTGATGTCGCCGTTTGCCACCACGGGCAAGCGCGTAGACCGTTTGACTTCGCGGATCGTGTCGTACTCGGCCCGGCCCGAGAAGCCGCAGGCGCGGGTGCGGCCGTGCAGGGACAACAGCTGTACGCCGCTGTCTTCGGCGATCCTCGCGACCTTCAGAGCGTTCTTGTTGCCCACGTCCCACCCCGTGCGGAACTTCAGCGTGACGGGTACATTCACCGCCCTCACCACGGCCTTGAGAATGTGCCCGACCAGGGGCTCATCCTTGAGAAGCGCGGACCCGGCCAGGGTGTTGCAGACTTTCTTTGCCGGGCAGCCCATGTTGATGTCGACGATTTGCGCGCCCCGCTCCACGTTGAAGCGCGCGGCCTCGGCCATCATGACCGGGTCGGCCCCGGCGATCTGTACCGAGATCGGCTCGACTTCGCCTTCGTGATCGGCGCGGCGGCGCGTTTTCTCGCTACCCCACAGCAACGAGTTCGAGGCGACCATCTCGGATACGGCGAGGCCCGCACCGAACTTCTTGCACAGCTGCCGGAAGGGGCGATCCGTGACCCCGGCCATCGGCGCGACAAAAAGATTATTGCGCAAGCTGCGCGAACCGATTCGCATCGACGATCACGGAAATTTTTTCGAGCGGGAGCGCAATTCTATACCTAAACATGAGCGCTTAGGGAAGCCGAAGATCATGCGATGGGCGAGAAAGCGCCGCGCGGGAGGCAGGGCATCGAGCGCGGCCAAGCCCGCACCGCGGGCCAGCGCGAGCGGCGCAAGAGAATTCGAGAATATCCTCACCAGAAAATCCGTGAACCCGATTCCGCCGTAGCGGTCGAAACTGCGACTACGGGCGTAGCGCGCGAGAAAACGGGGTGCGCCAATTTCTTCCTTTGCGACATCAAGCAACATCTGAGCCAGTTCCCACGCGTCGCGCAAGCCGAGATTGAGTCCCTGGCCGGCCACCGGGTGCAGCGTTTGCGCGGCGTTTCCGATCGCAAGAACCCTCGGTGCGGGAGCGATCGCGCCATGACGCAGGGAAAGCGGGAAGGTCGAGCGGGGGCCGACCGAGCCGAAATTCCCGAGCCTTCCTCCAAAGATTTCACGCAGGCGTGCGAGGAAATCCGAATCGGAAAGCCCGAGCAACAGAGCGGCACTCGCCGGTCGCACGCTCCAGACCAGGGCATAGCGGTCTCCGAACGGGAGCAAAGCGAGCGGCCCCTCGGCGGTGAAGCGTTCCCAGGCGACCCCGCCTCGCGGGTGCTCGGCGGTGACTTCAGCCACGATGGCCTGCTGCCGATAGTCTCTCACATGCCGGGTCATGCGACTGTGGGCGCCGTCGGCCAGCACGAGCAGCCGAGCGCGCACGCCTGCTTCCTTTTCGCCGCGGGACAGCCGCAGGACAACTTCACTGTCAGCCGATTTCCAGTCTCTCAACGATCCCGCACTTACGGGAGTGCGGCCCGCAAGCTGCGCAACGAGCTCGGAGTATGCGGTTACGTATCCCAAAGCCGGCAAGCCGTAGTCGACGCAACGCATAACGGTTCTGCCGAAACCCTGCTGGGAAACATGGATGGTTTCGATCGGATTGCTCCGGACGGAGTTCCATGCGCCCAGGCGCTCCAGGATCATGCGACTGCCGTAGGACAGGGCGATGGGTCGATCTGCGAAATCGGCTTCGCCGGCGATTCGAGCGACGGAAACGGCGCTCCCGGACAGGGCAAGCGCCAGCGCACAGCCGACCGGTCCGCCGCCGGCAATAGCGACATCCACTTCCGGCGGCTCAAGCACGGCCAACCAGTGCCTCGATATCCCGGACCGACTTCGGTGCTGCTGCCGTCAACACCTCGCACCCGGAGGCTGTTACGACGACGTCGTCCTCGATGCGTACGCCCGTGTTCCAGAACTGTCGGGGTACGTCGTCGGCTGGCCGGATGTAGCAGCCCGGCTCTACGGTCAAGGTCATACCCGGCTCGAGTCGGCGCCATTGCCCGCCCGATTTGTATTCTCCGGCGTCATGGACGTCCAAGCCGAGCCAATGTCCGGTGCGATGCATGTAGAAGCGCTTGTAATCCTCGGCCTCGATCACTTTTTCGAGTGTCCCGCGGCACAGTCCCAAATCGACGAATCCTTGAGCGAGCGTCCTCACCGCGGCATTGTGAGGCTCGTCCCAGCGCCTGCCTGCCATCACGGTGTCGATCGCGGCGGTTTGCGCGGCGAGCACCAGTTGGTAGACGTCCTTCTGCGGGCCGCCGAATTTTCCGCTCACGGGGAAAGTCCGCGTCACATCCGAGGCATATCCGTCCAGCTCACAACCTGCGTCGATGAGCAAAAGATCCCCGTCGGCGAGCCGCGCATTGTTGTCGCGGTAATGCAGGACGCAGGCGTTGGCTCCTCCGGCAACGATAGGCCAGTACGCGGGATACTGGGCTCCGCGGCGGCGAAACTCGTAGAGAAGCTCCGCCTCGATCTCGTATTCGCTGCGCCCAGGGCGGGTCGCGCGCATCGCGCGTTCGTGGGCGGCTGCCGAGATCGCCGCCGCGCGGCGCATCACGGCGAGCTCGCCGTCGTCCTTGATCAGGCGCATGTCGTCGAGCACGGCGCGCACGTCGCGGATTTCGGCAGGCGCGGTGACGCCCGTGCGTGCCTGCGCGCGGACTTGATTCAGCCATCCCATGATGCGCGCGTCCCAAGCCGCGTCGGCCCCGGGGGCGTAGTAAAGCGCAGGCTGATCGGCGAGCAGCTTCGGCATGTGCTCGTCGAGCGACTCCACGGGATAGGCCTCATCGAAGCCAAAGGCGGCCCTTGCGCCCTCCGGGCCGTTGCGGACGCCCTCCCAGAGCTCGCGCTCCGGGTTGCGCTCGCGGCAGAAGAGAATCGATCTGGGCTCCTCTCCCGCGAGGAGGACCAGCACCGCCTCGGGCTCGGGGAACCCGCTCAGGTAGTAGAAATAGCTGTCGAATCGGTAAAGATAATCGCTGTCGCGATTGCGGATTCGCTCCGGTGCGGTTGGAATGATCGCGGCGCCCTTCCCCATACGCAACTGCAGCGCGTGGCGGCGCTCGGCGCAGCGCGAAAGCTTGCTGGCGGTGTCCATTGCCGCGATTGTCGTCCGCTTTGCGGCGACGATCAAGCGACGCGCTCGTTCAACGCGGAAAGCCGCGTGGGCGTGCCGACGTCATGCCAGATGCCGCGATGCACCTCGCCGGAGACCAGCCCACGCGCCATCGCCGCACGCAGGAGCGATGCAATCTGCCCCTTGGAACCCGGCCTGATGCTCGAGAAGAGCTCCGGGCGGTAAAGACCTATGCCGCTGAAGGTGAGCTTGGATTGTCCCGCTTCGGCGACCTGCGTGCCGTTCAGCGCGAAGTCGCCTTGCGGGTGATGCGGCGGATTCGCGACCAG
>VBCJ01000114.1 GCA_005884335.1 Betaproteobacteria bacterium
AATTGAGGCTGATATTCTGCTGGAAGAACCAGGCTCCGATGTTGGCGTCTCCATTGACGGCGAAACGGTCGCCGCCCATCACCACCACCTTATTTCCGCTTGAAATCGCCGCGGCCCCTGGAGTGGCGGTGTAGCTGGCCGCGTAGCCGTGCGTAATCGTGTCCTTGTCAGGTACCGTGTCTGCAGCCTTCCAATGCCATTGGCTGATGTCGAGCGGATCTTTGGAGCCGCCTTGTGTAAAGATCCTGGGGGGATCTTCCGACGCGATGCACGTGCGAGTATTCGAGCCGCCCGCAGACCCGACGGAACCCCCGCCCGGCGCCGAGCAGTCGCCGTTTAGCGTGTTCCAGTCGGCGATACCGTTACCTGGGTCGTCAAACACATTACCGTCGATCTCGTATACGGTCGTCGGCGCTACCGCCCATGCGACCGTGGCCGTAGCGAGAATCGCCGTAGCCCCGAGAGGCGCCAAGAATCGCTTGGAATTGAAAGACCGGATCAACCCATAGATAGTTCGCATTGACTTTTCCCCCTGAAGGGGGGGACTTGTCGCATTTTGGTCGCCGCAACGCAATCGGGCGTCAGCATGAATTTGGCGGGCAGTGGTACGATAAGATAAAAGGTAGTGGTACGATAATCTTCGTACGACAGGTTCTCAGGCTTTCCGCGGAGCCCCGTTCAGGGATCGGTGGAAAGGACGAGGGGGGATGGGATGACCGGGGCAGCGCGTCGGGACACGCCGAAGCGTGACGTCGTGCTCATTGGGCGGAACGATTTTCAGAACAAGCTTCTGGCCCGCATGATCACTGAGCGCATCGAGTGCAATTGCCTGGTTCGATCAATCGAGGACCTCCGCGGTCCATCCGTTGACGCGAACGTGCTTGCGCTGCTCGACGTTGCAGGCATCGCGGCACAAGACATCAAAGTCCGCCTGCAGGTCCTCGCCACTTGTGCGTCAATCCGTAACGTCGCGCTTATCAATGCCGATGAGGGTGTGAGCTTCGAGCAGATCGTTGCGTGGCCCGGAATCAAGGGCATCTTCTTCCGTGAAACTTCAGCGAGGCATTTTGTTAAAGGCATCCTTGCGATTTTCAAGGGCGAGTGCTGGCTGTCGAGAAAAATGTTGTTTGCGCACTGGGAGCAAACCAGCGCACGCAAGCGTCTTTTCCCTGTTGAGACGAATCTCCTGACCCGAAAGGAGATCGATACTCTCAAGCTTCTCGTCGTCGGCCACAGCAATAATCATATTGCCCACACGCTCAAGGTAAGCCCGCATACGGTGAAGACGCACATTTACAACCTGTACCGCAAGCTTCACGTGGGAAACAGGGTGCAGGCGGTCCACTGGGCGTTGCAGAATATCGACGGCGTGGAGCGGGAATTCTAATGCGTGGTTCCAGGTCTTTTCTCGCCGGGCTGGAGCTTGCTTTTGTATTCTCTCAACAGCTCGGCGTAGCTGGCCTTCAGCGGCACCCACGCGCTGTCGTTGCCGGGGTCTAGAGCGACCAATACCTGGGCGCCCACGGCCGGCAGCTCCAGCCCGCACGCGGTCCGCAGGCGAGTAGGGATCTGCACGGTGGCAATGTCCCCTGCAGGCCCCTTGAAAGTCTCGACCACGCGCACGGTGATGATATCGAGCGACTTCTGCCGGTCCTGCTCGACTTTGGTCACTTCGCCTGAGAAAAGAGCGCTGGAAAATTGCAACCACCAGCAAATAGCGGAGGGCCAGTTTCACTCAGGCGTAACGTAACTCAAGTCCAACGCTCATCGCCAGCGGCAGAAACGCGCCAATGCACGCGGCGGCCAGGACGTCGGTCGGAAAGCACACCAGGCAGGTCGCTTATTCACCGAGGAGCGCCATGAAAACGTTGTCTTCGTACTGCCCGTCCAATTTTCGCGCCTGCCGCTTGATGCCTTCGGTCGCGAAGCCGAGCGCACGATAGAGCGCGATCGCGCGCTCGTTCGAGGCGAACACTTCCAGCTCTATACGCTCGATCCCCGCCTTGCGGGCGGCGCGAACGGCTTGAGCGACGAGTTGCCTGCCCAAGCCTCGTCCGCGGTAGCCCGGAAGAAGCCCCATCCCGAGCCTGCCGACATGGCGAAACCCTTCGTGCGGATTGCGCACGATGTCGCACCACCCCACCACCATGTCATCCGGGTTGACGGCCAGCAGCTGTATGCCTGCGCCGCCAAGAATGCTGCGGATGAACTCCCGCGTGCTTTCGAGAGGCGGCCCTGCGACGAAGCCGATGAATCGCCGCTCCCGCGCCACCGCATCGACGACGGCGTTAAAGCCTTCCGCATGCTCCTCTCCCGTCGGAACAATGCGCACTTCGTCCATCCTCAGCAGCGCTCAGGAGCTCGCTGGCGCTGCCTGGGGCGGAGCCCGGTGTTTCCTCAACATCCAGAACATGACACCGGCGTTTGCGATAAACGCTGCGCCGGCAATGCTGATCAGCACCAATATCCATCGCAGCGTGCGCCCCATGAAATCGGCGTCGAGTAGACGGGTTCTCCTGTCGGATTCCCGCATTTTCGTGAGCAGGGTAGCGCGATAGCGCAACGTTTCGATGTCGGTGGCCGCCTGGATCTTGGCGAGCGCCTGCTCGGCGGTTTCTCCCGGTTCGAGCTTGAACGCCAGGGTCCCGCGGGTGAGGTTTTCCGCGACTGCCCAAAATATGACCGGCAGCAGAAATGCCACCGCTGCGGCAAGGTTCAGAAGAGCCAGCTGTCGCAGAAGCTTTGCCATTCGCTACCTCTCTTCGCGTTGCATCAGCCGCTCGCCGGGTTCAACCTGATGCTTCATGTGTTGCTCGGGCGAGGCCGGCGAGAAACCCAGGCGCTCGAGCAGGCGCATCGAGCGAAGATTCTTGCGCTTGAATATCGCGGTGAGCTGGTGTACCTGATAGCGCTGGACCAGCTCGGAGATCATGGCCTGGACGGCCTGGCGCGCGAGCCCGCGACCCCAGTAAGCGCTGGACAACTCGTAGGCGATGGCTGCCCGGCCGGTGGGATCAATGGTTGCCTGAACATAGCCGATCAGCTCGGAGCCCGGCAGGCGGATCACCCAGTTGAGCCATTGCTCCTGGCGGTTTGCCGATCGCCTGGATTCGAGCTGCGCGAACCGGGCGCGCAACCACTCGAGAGTGGGTGGCGGCTCGTTCTCATGCTCGTAGATCGCCGGGTCGCTGAGGACGGCAAACATCTCTTCGGCGTGCGCCGCGGTCTGCGGCTCCAGCGTGAGGCTGCCCGTCTCGATGACGTGCATCATTTTGCTTCCAGAAGCTGCTTGGCCGTTTTCAGATCGCGCACGACCCACTGCGCATCTGCTTCAAACCTGGCTTGATCCATGCCCGGCTGGCGAAAGAGGGTGAAGACCAGCTCGCAGCCGCTGCCGTTCTTCACGACGCGCAGCGGAATGTAGATTTGGGCACCGGAAGGCGGCGAGACCCAGTGATCGAGAACCCCGAGCGCATTGGGCTCCGAGAAGCGCACGGTCATCGGACCGTCAGGCGTGTCAGCGATCCACTGCCCTTTTGCCCGGCGAAGCGAGCCCAGTCCCGACGCCCACTTGGCAAAGTTCTCCGGCGGGGACAAGAACGCGTAGACGGCGTCGGCGTCCCGCTCGATCGACACGCTCAGGTTGCGGGATTCGCTACAAGGACTTCGTATAGACATGTTGCGTCTTCGACTGCGTATACCCGATTTGCTTGTAGAAAGAGTGCGACTCCGGCCGTATCACGTTCGAGCGCACAACAATGGAGCGCAGGCCCCGATCGGCCGCCCAGTCCTCGGCCGCCTGCACCAGCAGCCCACCCACCCCGCTGCGGCGAGCTGCGGCACCGACGATTAGGCCGATGAGCTCCGCCTTATCGCCTGTCTCCATGCTGAACCGCTGCTCGGCCTGGACCCAGCCAACGACCGTGCCATCAACTTCGGCCACCGCGACGAAGTGCTCGTCCAGTTCGGATAGCCTTTCAATGCGCGCGACAAGCTCCTGTACCTCCGTAGCGTAGCCAAGCTGGCGATTGAGAACGCCGAGTTGCTCGGCATCCGCCGTTCGCGGCGGTCGGATCTGAACTCTGCCGGCCACGAGCGATGGGGTCATCTTCCGCCTGACGCAGCGCGACGCTTGCGAGCGGGCCGGTGCGATGCGATGTTGGGCGGGTTCGGATGAATACGGGCCATCGCGTAGGCGTCCACGTATTTTCCGTCACGAAGCGCATATGCCCGATGGGTGCCCTCGATAAAGAATCCGTGCTTCTTGTATAAACGGACCGCCACCTCGTTATCGGTATAGACCGTGAGTTCGAGCCGCAGCAAGTGAAGCCAATTGTCAGCGAGAGAGATAGCTGCCTGCAAGAGTGCCGATCCGACGCCCTGGTGATGCCACTCGTCGTGGACCGCCATGCCGATATAGCCGACGTGGGACCTTCTTGGGCGAGCGACCGTGTGAATTCCGATCTGGCCTACGACTCGGCCATCGATGGTCGCGAGCAGTATCTTTCCGCCCGGCTGCTGCTCCGCGAGGAGCTTGCGCCATGCTTCCGCCGACGGGAATGGAACTTGAAGCGTGCCGGCGATCGCCTCGGGCGCCTCAAAGATGCCTTGAACGGCCTCGAAATCGCCCGGCTCCGCGTGCCGGATGACGATGCTCATCCGTTCGACCTTGAGTTAGACCGCCGCATCCTACATTTTCACTTCATTGAGCTGAATGATCGGCTGAATATTCGTATAGTTCGGAATGTCGCCCATGATGGCATCGGCGTGGGGCCCGAATGCTTTTTGAAATGCGTCCACAGAGTCGAAAACCAGGTGAGCCATGGCAACGAACGCCGGCTTTGATCCTGGTTGTGCACCACCCAATCCCTGGTCAACGTCGACGCGTTTGCACGCCGCGCCGAGCTTTTGTTTCACCATAGGTATGTGCCTGTTGCAGTAGTACGCCATATCGAATTTCTTGTCCTCGGCGTTCTGATAAAGGACGCTGACTTTGATCATGGCTTCTCTCCTCTGATGTGCCCCATGAGTGACCTCCGCTCGGCGTTGGCAACACTTTGCGGTCTAACGAGGCTGTAGAAAAACCCGCTTTTCACACGAGCGATAGCGCGTGAGAAATTGCGGCGACGATGTTGGCGTCATTTTGGACAGCGATCGCAGTT
>VBCJ01000254.1 GCA_005884335.1 Betaproteobacteria bacterium
AGGCCCCCATGATCATCTCCATGTACCAGGCGAGCACGCCACGCTTTGTCAACGCGCTCAAGAACCTTTCCGCTATCCTGGACAAGGCCCAGGCCCACGCCGATGCGAAAAAGATCGAGCCGACCGTCTTGACCCACTGCCGGCTCTTCCCGGACATGTTTCCGATGAAGCGCCAGGTGCAGATCGCTTGCGATACCGCCAAGGGCGCGGTCGCGCGCCTCGCGGGCGTCGAAGTGCCCAAGCACGAGGACACAGAGGAGACCTTCGCCGAGCTCAAGGCGAGGATCGCAAAGACCGTCGATTTCATTCAAAGCATCAAGCCCGCGCAGGTCGACGGCAGCGAGGAGAAGAACATCCACCTGAAGCTCGGGCCGCGCGAAGTGGACTACAAGGGCATGCAATACCTGCTCGGCCACGCGATCCCGAACTTCTACTTCCACGTTACGACCGCGTACGACATCCTGCGCCACAACGGCGTGGAGCTCGCCAAGCGTGACTACCTCGCCAACCCCTAGCGCGAGGCAATGAATCTCGCCCGATCGCTTACCGCGCCGAGGAGCGACACGGCGAAATCGGGACTCGCCTTGATCAGATCGAGAAGGGTGTTCCGGCCGAACGCGAGCAGCCCGCAATCCGTTTCCGACGTGACCGTCGCAAGACGCGGCGTGCGCTCGACCAGCGCCATCTCGCCGAACACGCCGCCCGCGCCGATTCTTTCCACGAGCTTGCCCCGGATCGAAACCGCAAGGCGGCCTTCGAGCACGACGTACATCATCACGCCGGCCTGGCCTTCCTTCACGATCACCTTGTTGCGCTCGTAGCGCACCGTCGTCTGGGAAAGCGCGCGCGCGAGAATGGCGAGCGCGGATTTGTCGAAAACCGCGGATTCCTTCATCTTGCCCTCGGAGGCGGGGCCGCCCGGATTCTGCAGGCCGATCGCGTGGCGCATGCGGCCGATCATGACGCTCATCAGCATGAGCGCGAACTCGGGCCTTTTCCGCAGTGCGCTCTGAAACTGCCCGTCGTCGAGTGCGATGACCCGGCACGGTGTTTTCGCCACGGCGGTGGCGCTGCGGGGCATCTCGCTGATCGACGCCATCTCGCCGAAGATCTCGCCTTTGCCGATCTTGCCGATGACCTTGTTCTTCGCGGTCAGAGTGACCTCGCCGTCCAGGAGCAGGTACATCTTGTCGCGCCGGAGCAGTAGCCGGTTTCCTTTTTCGTTCTCGGCGAAAATGGTCGCTCCTTTGGCGACGGGTTCCGGCTTGCCGACGGAACTGAAAAATTCCGTTGCCATGGCCGGGTCGTAGATCGAAGGCTTTGCAGGCGCCCCGACCGAAGGCTTCGCGGGCCCCACGGGCTTCGTGAAATCCAGCTCACTCATTCAATCCACCCTCGCGCCGGACGCGCTGATCACCTTCGCCCATTTCTCGATCTCGCTCCTGATGTGGGCGGCGAATTGTTCGCGGCTGCCGCCGATCGGCACCAGGCCGTCGTTCGTCATCCGGGCCTTCATGTCCGAGGTTCGCATGATATTCGCAACTTGCGCGTTGAGCAGGTCGAGCACCTCGGGCTGCGTCCCGGCCGGCGCGAGCAGGCCGTACCACTGGCTGGATTCGTAGCCCGGAAGACCCCCTTCGGAAACGGTCGGCAGGTCCGGCATCGCCTGCAGCCGCTCGCGGCTCGTGACCGCAATCGCGCGCAGACGGCCCGCCGCGACGTGTCCGCCCGCGTTGATCGCGGGCAGGAACATGACCGGCGCCTCGCCCGCGAGCAGCCCGATCATCGCCGGGCCCGAGCCCCGGTACGGAACGTGCACCAATTGCACCTCGGCCATCACGTTGAAGAGCTCGCCCGCGAGATGCGGCGTGCTGCCCGAGCCCGAGCCGGCAAACCCGATTCGCCCGGGCTGCGACCTCGCAAGAGCGATGAGGTCCTTGACCGATTTGACCGGCAGCGACGGGTGCACGACGAGCACGTTGGGTCCGAGCGCCATCAGGCTGATCGGCTCGAAATCCTTCACCGGGTCGTAGGGGACGCTCTTGTAGAGGCTCGGGTTGGTGACGAAGCCCGCGCCCGTAAAGAGCAGCGTGGCGCCGTCGGTCCCCGATTTCGCGGCAGCTTCCGTCCCGATGTTTCCGTTCGCACCTCCGCGGTTTTCAATCACGAAGGGCTTGCCGAAGCCCTCGGCCAGCTTCTGGGCGAGGATGCGCCCCGCGGCGTCGACGCCCCCGCCCGCCGGAAACGGCAGGATTACGCGCACCGGGCCTTTGGGATAGGAATGTTCGGCGCCCGACGAACGTTGTGCGGGTGCCGAGCACACGGTGAAAAGCAGGACGGTCGCCGCGATCGCGCGTGCCGGATTCATTTCCCGACCCCCTGAATCGCCCGCCAGACGTTCTGCGGCGTGGCGGGCATGGTGAGGTCGCGAATTCCATAGTCGCGCAGCGCATCGACGATGGCGTTGACGACCGCGGCGGGCGCGGGCGTGGTCGCGCCTTCGCCCGCGGCCTTGATTCCGAGCGGGTTGGTCGGCGAAAGAACTTCCACGATCTCGGCGCTGAAGGAAGGCAGGGTATCCGATCTGGGAATGGCGTAGTCCATCAGGGACCCGGTGTGCGGCTGCCCCGTTTCCGGGTCGACGTGATAGATCTCCGAGAGCGCCTGGCCGATCCCTTGCGCGGCGCCGCCGTGCGTCTGTCCGTGAACGATCAGGGGATTGATGCAGCGGCCGACGTCATCGACCGCAGTGAATCGCGTGATGTCGACCGCGCCTGTTTCCGAATCGACCTCGCACTCGCAGATCGCGCATCCGTTCGGGAATACCGGATCGTGCATCTCGTTGTCGGCGACGACGGCGAGTCCGCCTGACAATTCCTTGGGCAGGAGGGCTTCCGCCGAGTCTCGCGCCAATTCCAGAAAACCGTACGCCCTGAGCGCGTGCGGCGCCGAGAAGCGCCCGTCGGCGAACCGGATCTCCGCCGCGTTCGCCTCCAGCATGTAGGCCGCGATTTTCTTCCCCTTTTCGATCAGCTCCTTTGCGGCCATGGAGAACACCGTCGCCGCGTGGCGCATCGAGCGGCCGGAATGCGAGCCGCCGCCTACGCTCACCACGTCGGTGTCGCCAACGAGGATATCGATCGCTTCCACGGGTACGGACAGGAGCGAAGACACCACCTGCGCGAAGCTCGTTTCGTGACCTTGCCCCGAAGGCTGCGTGCCGATCACGACCCTGACGCGCCCCGCGGGAGTGACGGTGACCTCGGCGCGCTCCTTGGGTGAGCCGATCGAGGATTCGACGTAGTTCGAGAGGCCGCGCCCGAGCAGCTTGCCGCGCGCGGCGGCGTTCTTGCGGCGGCCTTCGAATCCGTTCCAGTCGGCGATCCGCATCGCGAGATCCATGTTGGCCTCGTAGGTGCCGCTGTCGTAGGTCATTCCCACTGCGTTCCGGTAGGGCATCGCTTCCGGGCGGACGAGGTTCTTTCGGCGCAGCTCGATCCGGTCCATGCCGAGCTCCGCGGCGGCCGCGTCGATCAGGCGCTCGATCGCGAAGTTGACCTCGGGCCGGCCCGAGCTGCGATAGGGATTGGTCGGCGCCGTCGTGGTGAGCACGGCGCGGCTTCGCAGCGTCGCGGCGGGGATGTCGTAGCAGCCGGTGATGAGCCCCGATCCCTTGGAAAGCGGTGAGAGCGAAACGCAACGCGCGCCGACGTTGGAGAGGTTGGAGGCGCGCATCGCGAGAAACTTGCCGTCGGAGCGAAGCGCGAGCTCGACCTCGGTGACGAGATCGCGCCCCTGGTAATCGGAGAGGAAGGCCTCGGACCGCGAGGCGGTGAACTTCACCGGACGGCCGAGCTTGCGCGAGGCCCAGAGCGCGAGACCGAATTCCACGTACACGCGGTTTTTCGATCCGAAATTGCCGCCGACGTCGCAGGAGAGCACGCGCAAGTTTCGGGGTTCGATCCCGAGCAGCGACGCGAGGTCTTTCTTGTAGCGTACGGCGCCTCCGCCTCCGGCGTAGAGGGTGTACCGGCCGGTGCCCGCGTCGTAGGATGCAAGCGCCGAGCGCGGCTCGAGCGCGACGGCGGTGCATCGCCCGATGTGAAATTTCATCTTGACGACGTGATCGGCTTCGGCGAATGCGCGATCGGTCGCCTCGCGATCGCCGAAAACCGTGTCCACGATGACGTTGCCGGGCACCTCGTCCCACGCGCGCGGGGCTCCTTCCTCGAGGGCGCGCTCGGAGTGCGTGACCCAGGCAGCTCCTCGTACTCGACCTCGACGGTTTCTACCGCGTCGAGCGCCTCGTCCCTCGTTTCAGCGACCACCATCGCGACGGCTTCGCCCACGTGGCGCACCTTGTCGGTCGGCAGGAGCCAGTGGGGGCCCTCGAAGATCCTGCCCCCGCCCGGGCCGGTCAGCTTCATGTCCTCCCGCGTCGAGGGCAGGGGACTGTGCGGAATCGGCCCCAGGCGGTCGGCCGCGCAGTCCGACCCGCCGTAGACCCCCAGAACGCCTGCCATCGCGCGCGCCTGCTCCAGGGGGACGCGCAGAATGCGCGCGTGCGGATAAGGCGAGCGGACCATCGCGGCGTACGCCTGCCCGGGCATGTTGAAGTCGTCGCTGAAACGCCCGGCCCCGGTGAGCAGGCGCAAATCCTCCTTGCGCGGCAACGGTCGGCCGATTGCGCCGGCTTCGCCTCGCCTGCTCGGCTCGCTCACCGCGCGTCTCCTCTTCGGCTAGGCGCCGAGATGCTCTCGGAAGAAATCGATCGAAAGCGCGAGCGCACGGTCCGCTTCGGGCTTGCTGTAGGTCTTGCCCCCGTGCCGCGCAAAGGCGTGGTCCGCACCCGGGTACTTGTGGATCGTGACCAGAGGGTTCGGGGAGAGTCTGCGTTCGAGCAACTCGTTCACCTCCGCCTGCACCCAGCGGTCCTTCATCGCCATATGCAGCATGAACGGCCGGTGCAGGTTCTTTGCTTCGCGGATGCGGTGCTCGATGTAGGTGCCGTAGTAGGCGACTGCGCAGTCGATATCGGTGCGGCAGCACAGCAGATAGCAGAGCTTGCCGCCCAGGCAGTAGCCCACGGCGCCGACCTTGCCGTTGCATTCGGACATGCTCTCCAGGTATGCGGCCGTGTCCTCCATGTCGCGCACGCCGAGGTCGTAGTCGAAATCGTAGTAGAGATCGAACGCCTTCTTCACGTCTTCAGGATTCTTGTCGTAGAGCTCGATTCCCGGCTCCTGGCGCCAGAACAGGTCGGGCACAAGGCACACGAAGCCTGCCTCGGCGAATTCCTGCGCGTGGCTCCGCATGGTGTCGTTCACGCCCCATATTTCCATGATGGCGATGATCGCGCCCGCGGGGGCGCGTTCGGGAAAGGCGACGTGCGCGCCCATCTCGCCGTCCCTCAGGCGGACGCGAATATCTCGGGTGCGCATCATCCGTCGAGCTTCAGGAGCGCGCGCGCATTGCCGGCAAAGATGCGGTCCTTTTCGGCTTTCGGGATTTCGAGGCCGTTCACGGCGTTGATCGTCTCGCGGATCAGCATGCGGCCTTTCTCGGCGTCGAAGGGCGCGTCGGTTGCGAAAACGCAATGTCCGGTGGTAAAAAACGCGTGTCCGCAACGCGTCGCTGCGACCGATCCGTTGAGTGCCGTATCGCCGTAGAGCATCTTGTAGTACTCCACCGGCCGCCTCTTCAGCCCCGCTTTCCTCGCCACCGGGTTCTCGGTGGTCTTGCCGTGGAAGATCTGGTCGAACCCGAGGTCGATCTTGCCCGCGTAGAACGGCACCATTCCGCCCATGTGGTGGGTGATGATCTTCAGGCTCGGCAGCTCGTCGTAGATCCCGGAAAAAATGAGCCGGGTCACGCACGCGGTCGTCTCGTACGGCCAGCCGAAGGTGAACCAGATCTCGTGCTCGGAGGCCTTTTCGGACGCGTAGTCGGAGAACTGCGGTCCGCGGATCGGGTGGATCCACACGGGCAGGTCGTGTTTCACCATGCTGCGGAAAATCGGACGGAACTCCGGAGCACTCAAGGGCCTGCCGAGGACGTTGGTGAAGATCTGGATGCCTTTGGCACCGAGCTCGACGATCGCGCGGTCGGCCTCGCGCACGCAGGCCTCCACGTTGTTCATCGGCATCGACGCGATGAACGCCGGGAACCGATCCGGATATTTGCGGCACAGCTCGGCAAGCCCGTCGTTGGCGATGCGCGCGAGCTCGGGCGTCTCGTCCGAAGGCCCCAGCATCTCGATCGGCGGATTGGCAAGCGAGAGCACCTGCTGCAGGCCCTCGAACTCATCCATCATCCGAAGGCGCGCATCGGGGTCCCACAGGGTCGGCAGCTCGGGAAACGCGCTGAGCGTCGCGTGGCCGGGAACGAGCGAGCTCAGGCGCTCGAGAATGCTCCTCGGCATGAAATGATTGAAGACGTCGATGATCACGCTGAATCCCTTCAGTCGATTGTGATACTGAACTCCCGGATCACCTGCGTCCACTTTGCGATGTCCGCTTTCAGGAATGCGGAGAACTGCTCCGGCGTGCTGCCCCCGAGTTCGATGCCCTGGCTGCGGGTGCGATCCCTGAGCTCCGGCAGGTTCAGTATCCGGACCGTCTCCGCGTTGAGCTTCGATATGATCTCCTTCGGCGTGCCGGCGGGGGCGACGAGACCGTACCAGGTGTCGATGTCGATCGGATAGCCGAGCTCAGCGAGGGTGGGAATCTCCGGGGCGAGGGGGGAGCGTCTGGAGCTCGCGACGGCAAGCCCGGTCAGCTTGCCCGCCTGCACGTGCGGGAGCGGCAGCAGAATCACGTTGAAGGCGATCGACACTTCGCCGGCGAGCAGGGCGGCGGCCGTGGGCGCCGCGCCCTTGTAGGGTACGTGCAACAAATCGATTCCCGCCATCCGTTTCAGCTGCTCGGCGGCCAGATGCTGCGGACTGCCGTTTCCGTTGGATGCGTAGGTGATTTTCCCCGGGTTGGCCTTGGCGTGCTGGATCAGGTCCTCGACCGTCTTCACCGGAACCTTGGGGTGCGCCGCGAGCAGGTTGGGCTGCGTGGCGACGCGCGAGATCGCCTCGAAGTCCTTCACCGGATCGTAGGGCAGCTTCGGGTACAGCCCGACGTTCAGCGCAAGAGGGCTGTTTCCGCCCATGAGCACGGTGTAGCCGTCGGGCGCGCTCTTCGCCGCAGCGTCGGTGCCGATGTTGCCGTTCGCGCCGGCCTTGTTCTCGACCACCACCGGCTGACCGAAGGTCTTCGACATTTCCGCGCCGATCAGCCGCGAAAGGAAATCGTAGCCGCCGCCCGCGGGGAAGGGCGCAATGATGTGGATCGGCCGGCTAGGGTAGGATTGCGCCTGAGCACCCGAGCCCCCGCCTCCAAGCATCGCGGTCAGGAGGAAGGCAAGAACGATACGCGCGCTGGAGTCGCTTGTGTGCACAGTGCTCTCCCGGGAAGCTTCACATCGCAGGGGTCCTGACTTCCATGCAGACTATGACAAAATTTCGCACCGCTGTCAGCGTCCGCTTGTCCGCAGGAATAGAAACCGATCTGGTGTGTTGACCATGGCGAGGGGGGTACCGGTGCGTCCAACAACTTCAGAGGAGGCATGCCCAATGAGCTCGTTTCGCATTGCAGTGCTTTTCGGCGCGCTTGCCATCTCCAGCGCCGCCGCCGACGCGCAGACCCCTGGCCGGGTCCGCGGCACCATCACGGCCATCGACGGGAACACGCTGTCGGTAAAATCGCGCGAGGGCCAGGATCTCAGGATCGAGCTCGCGCCGAACGCGACCTTCGCTTACATGAAGGCGCTCAAGCTCTCCGACATCGCGCCGGGAACGCCGCTCGGTACGAGCGCGGTGAAGGGACCCGATGGCAAGATCGTCGCACGCGAATTGCATCTGTTCGCCAAGGATCGCCCGATTCCCAACGAGGGCCACCGTCCTTGGGACCTGGAGCCCGGCTCCACCATGACCAACGCGATGGTCACCGCGATGGTGCAGGCGAAGAACGGCCACGAGCTCACCCTAAAATACAAGGACGGCGCGCAGCAGGTCATCGTGCCGGACAACATCCCCATCGTGATGGCCGTGGACGGGGACCGCTCGCTTCTCGTGGCCGGCCAGTATGCGGTCATTGCCGTGACCACGGACGCCGGCGGCAAGATGACCGCGACGCGCGTGCAGATCACCAAAGACGGGGTCAAGCCTCCGCAGTAGTCGCGGGCGGCGGACCTCGCCGCCGCGGAATCCCCGGTCTGGGCTGCAAAAAGGGCGCCGCAACGGCTGCCTAGCGACGCTGCGCGTCAATTACTGCCAAAATCCGGCTTCCGCGTCCGGCACCCGGAGATTCGCTTGCCGTGAAATTCTGGCTGTTTCATAATTGATATCAGAGGTTTATTCGGCGAAGGCCTGTCTGGCACGGGGCTTGCACCCCAATCCGGTCATTCTGCGCCGACTTGCCCCTCGGAATCCAACAGGAAACAGCGAGCCACATGCGAAGAACCAACAGCAAGTACGCCGGGTTCACTATCGTGGAGCTCATGATAGTGATCATGATCATCGGGGTGCTCGCCGCCCTAGTCTTGCCGGGCGTCAGGTCCAATGCTGTCCGCGCGAGGATGTCGGAGGCAATTCTTGCATTGAGCCCCTGCAAGAACGTGATCACGGAACTGTACAATTCCGGCGGCGATCCGCCCGGCGCCGGAAATTGGGGTTGCGAAGGCAGTGACCTGTCCCTCTACGTGGATACGGTCGTGACCAGCGACGAGGGTGTCATCAAGGCGTCGCTGCGGGGGTTCAACGATCTCAGGATCGACTTCCACGATCTGACCTTGGCGCCGCTTGATAACACAGGAAATTTGCCGGCGCCAGGCGGGCTCGTCAGAACTTGGCGGTGCGGCTCGCCTTCCGACTGGACCGGCACGAACGTGCCGTCGCAGTTCCTCCCGGGCTCGTGCAGAGGTTGACGAGCCGGGCGAGGCGGGGCCATCATCCCGCCTGCGTGATGCAGGTCCCGCCGCGAAAGGCCAAGCCGCGGGCCTTTTCCCTTTTTACCCAAATCACCTGGAGAAGAAACATGTCCGTATGGCGTTCCGCGAGCCGATGCTCGTCAATCCTGATCCTTTCCGCGATCGCCGTCTGCGCCTTTGCCCAGGCACCCAGCGCCGAGTACACGCCGGAAGTCGGCCAGTCGGGCAAGGACGTCGTGTGGGTACCCTCGCCGCAGGAACTCGTCGACAAGATGCTCGACATGGCGAAAGTCACCCCCAGGGATTACCTGATCGATCTCGGCTCGGGCGACGGCCGCACCGTGATTACCGCCGCGAAACGGGGCGCGCGCGCGCTCGGCGTCGAGTTCAATCCGGATATGGTCGCGTTGTCCAGGCGCAACGCCGCCAAAGCCGGGGTGAGCGATAAAGCGAGCTTCGTCGAAGCCGACATATTCCGCAGCGATCTGTCTCCCGCCACCGTGATCACCCTGTTTCTGTTGACGGAGCTGAACCTCAAGCTCCGCCCGACGATCCTGACCCTCAAGCCCGGAACCCGCATCGTCTCGAACACCTTCAGGATGGGAGACTGGGAACCGGACCAGACCGTCGAGCTCGGTTGCGATACGTATTGCACCGCTTATTTGTGGATCGTGCCCGCCCGCGTCGAGGGCCGCTGGAAAACTGCGCAGGGCGAGCTCGCGCTCAAGCAGGAATTCCAGAAGGTCTCCGGAACGCTCAATTCCGGAAATGTCGCGGTGCCGATTTCCAGGGGCAATTTGAGCGGCGATCAAATCAGGTTCGTCGCTGCGGGCGCCGAATATCGCGGCCGCGTGAACGGAAACACGATTGAGGGGACCGTAAAATCGGCGGGAAAATCGGCCGACTGGAAAGCCGCGCGCTGACCCGAGCACGTCGCGGTTGCCGGGCGGAGCGCGCGGCGCGTTTCGCTCGCGCGAATTCATAGGGGAAAGTCGGAACGGCGCTAATCGATCTTGGCGCCGACGGCCTTCACGACCTCGCCGTACTTGGCGTGCTCCGCGCGGATGAGCGCGGCGAATTCCTCGGGCGTGGAAATGAACGGCTCGAGCCCGCCGACGCTGCGCACCTTTTCGCGCATGTCGGCGCTCGAGAGCAGCCGGTTGATTTCCCCGTGCAGCCGAGAGAGCACCGGCGGCGGTACTCCAGCGGCCGTGAAGATTCCGATCCACGCAGTAACCTCGAGGCCCGGAAAGAACTCACCCAAAGTAGGAAGGTCCGGGAACGTCGCGGAGCGCTTTTTCCCCGCGACGGCGAGCCCGCGCAGTTTACCCGCCTTGATGTGTCCCGTTACGGAATTCCCGCCGAACATGACCGGTACCTCTCCCGCGAGCAGGGCGATGGTTGCCGGGCCGCCGCCCTTGTACGGCACGTGAATGAGCTCGATGCCGGCGCGTGTTTTGAGCATTTCCATGGTGAGATGATGCTGGCTGCCGTTGCCGATCGAAGCGTAGGCGAGCGGCGGCTTCGCGCGGCGGGCGTACTCCAGGAATTCCTGCAGATTTTTCACCGGCAACGCGGGGTTGCTTGAGAGCACCATCTGGGTCGTGACGAGCGTGGATACGGGCGTGAGATCCTTCAGCGTATCGACCGGCAGGTTCGCGTACAGATGCGGGCTGATGACGATCTGGCTGTCCTGCCCCAGGAGCAGCGTGTATCCGTCGGGCGCGGCCCTTGCGGCGAGTTCGCTCGAGAGGTTGCCGTTGGAGCCAGGGCGATTCTCGACGACCACCGGTTGCCCGAGGGCCTCGCCGAGCCGGGGGGCGACCACGCGGGCAATCGTATCGGTGGCACCGCCCGGCGGATTGGGCACGAGCAGACGAATCGGCCGGCTCGGGTATTGCGCCCAAGCCGCTGCGGCACACAGGAACAGAAGGAGCGCTGGCGCGACACGTGAAGGACGGAGGAAGCGATTCGTTCTCATGGTCTGGCTTTCATGTCCTGTCGCCATTCAGCGACGTCAAAACCCTCGAGCCGAGGCACGGCACCGAGGCGACGAGATCGTGTCGGATTTCTCCTGACAGTAGTGATCGGACACTCTCGCCCAAATTCAACAAATTGATACATTTTTGACCCCTTCGCCTTTTATAGGGGAATAAATGTGCCAGATGTCTTGTATAGCGAAAACGATAGCACGAGGACGCGCGGGGCTGATCGATAATAGTCGGCATTACAGTGTCCATCACAGGAGAAATATATCTGTAGCTTCGGTCACAGAGCTGCGTAGGGGGGTGCGACGGATGAGACAGAGGATATTCCTATTCTCGAATGACCAACGTTCGGACTCAATACAGAGATTCCTACGCGCCCCGTACCATCTCCAAGGCATTCCTCAGAGCCCTCGTGGAGGCACTTGTCGACTTCAAGCCGGGGCTACCTACACGATCCAGGAAGATCAGGGCCAAGGCGATCAGCGCGGGAAAGATCACCGAGCTCGAGGGACCCGAGTCGTGGAAGGTAACCGATCCCCATTCCTTGGCCGAGCTCGAGCACGTCCGCGTGGAGCTTTTGCTGACGTCGGCAGAACACCGCAGTTGCGAGCTTCACGTTGAGTTCCGCAGCGGGCACATCACTTTGGGCGTCTCGGATAATGAGACCGGCTGGGGCAGGGGCGTTTTCGAGGATACGCTCAATCTACTCGCCCCTTTGGGAATCTCCTCGAAAGGGCTCAACGAGAAACTTAGAAGGGCATACCACTTTCTAGACATCTTTCAAAATGTCCTCCTGGTGCTGTCGGTGGCGGTCTTCGCGCTTTGGCTCACCGGTAAGGGGATCACCTATCTTTATG
>VBCJ01000115.1 GCA_005884335.1 Betaproteobacteria bacterium
GCAGATGGAAGCGGCGGTTGGTGCGGAACGGATCGCCCTCGCCCGCGAACATGCGCGTCGGATCCTCGTTGTCGCGCTTGAAGGAAAATACACCTGCGGTGAACGGGAAGGAGCCGGGCAGGTTCTCGCGCATGCGCCACCTGAGGATCTCGCCGTGGTCCTCGAAGCCCGGCAGCGCGACTTTCGGCACCTTGGTCCCCGAAATGGAAATCGTGTTGAGCCGGGTGTGGATTTCCCGCTCGCGCACCTTGACCACCTGCTCGTCGCCCGCGTAAGTCCTTTTCGTCTCCGGCCAGTCCTCGATGAGCTGCCGGGAACGCACATCGAGCCTGGCGTTTTTCTCCTCGATGAGCGGATCCAGAATCGCGGCATCCTTGCCCGCCGCTGAGAGCATCGCCTTGGCTGCAAGCAACTGCTGCCGCTCGCGCGCTGTTCTCGATTGCTCGCCGGCGCGAGCGTGGTAGCCGCGCACCGTGTCTGCGACCTCGGCAAGGTAGCGGCTGCGCGAGGGCGGAACGATCGCGTTTCTCGCGGAGGAGGCGCGCGCCTTGGTCGGGAGAAGCGTGCCCGGTTTGATCTTCAGACCGTGCTCCGCGAGCGCGGGCAGGATACCCTGGTAGAGCGCGGTGACGCCATCGTCGTTGAAGCGCGAGGCGATGGTCCCGTACACCGGCATCTCCTCGCCGGAGCGGTCGAAGAGCTTGCGGTTGCGCTGGACCTGCTTGCGAACGTCCCGCAGCGCGTCCTGGCCGCCCTTGCGGTCGAACTTGTTGATGGCGATGAAGTCCGCAAAATCGAGCATGTCGATTTTCTCGAGCTGGCTCGCCGCGCCGTACTCGGGTGTCATCACGTAGAGCGACGCATCGACGAGCTGCACGATCGCCGCATTGCCTTGGCCTATACCGGAGGTCTCGACGAGCACCAGGTCGAATCCAGCGACCTTGCAGGCCGCCATCACGTCGGGAAGGCTCTTCGAGATTTCGCTTTCAGCGCCGCGCGTGGCGAGCGAGCGCATGAACACGCGGCCTCCCGCGATGGCGTTCATGCGGATGCGGTCGCCGAGCAGCGCCCCGCCGGATTTCCTGCGCGAAGGATCGACGGCGAGGATGGCGATGTCGAGCCGGTCTTCCTGGTCGAGCCGGAAGCGGCGCACCAGCTCGTCGGCGAGCGAGGATTTGCCAGAGCCGCCCGTACCGGTCACCCCAAGGGCCGGCACGGAAAGAGCATCGGCCTCCTTCAGCATCCGGTCGCGCAGTTGGGGATCTGCGGTGCCGTTCTCCAGCGCGGTGATGAATCTCGCCAGCGCCCTGCGGTCACCGGACTTGATCGCCTCGAGATCCTTCGGCGCATACCGCGACAGGTCATCGTCGCAGCGTGCGAGCATGTCGTTGATCATGCCCTGCAGCCCCATCTTCTGGCCGTCTTCGGGCGTATAGATGCGCGTAACGCCGTAGGCCTGCAGCTCGCGGATCTCATCTGCGACGATCACCCCGCCGCCGCCTCCGAACACCTTGATGTTTTCTCCACCGCGCTCGCGCAGCAGGTCGATCATGTACTTGAAGTATTCGAGGTGACCGCCCTGGTAGGAGGAAACCGCGATGCCCTGGACGTCTTCCTGCAGCGCGGCGGACACCACTTCGTCCACCGCGCGGTTGTGCCCCAGATGGATCACTTCGGCGCCGCTCGCCTCGTTTTGTATTCGGTGTGCCGGGAGGCACTCAGATCGGTCATCGCTGCCCCAATGCGTCCGGATCCGGGCTGGAGAACGGGAGGCTACTTTACGTTTACGTAAACGTCAAGCTTGTTCCACCCTTCTGCCACAGTCTATCCCTTCGCGCGGCGGTGCATCCTGCTAGATCTCCGCGCGGCGCAGCCTCAACGCGTTGACGACGACCGACACCGAGCTTGCGCTCATCGCGGCGGCTGCAAGCATCGGGTTTAGAAGCAGGCCGGTCCAGGGGAACAGCACCCCTGCCGCGATCGGCACACCGAGAGCGTTGTAGACGAACGCCAGGAACAGGTTCTCACGGATATTACGCATCGTGGCGCGTGAAAGCCGCCGCGCGCGCACGATTCCGCGCAAGTCGCCTTTGACGAGCGTGATCCCCGCGCTCTGGATCGCCACATCCGCCCCGGTGCCCATTGCGATGCCGACGTCGGCCTCGGCGAGCGCGGGCGCGTCGTTCACGCCGTCGCCCGCCATCGCCACCACGCGACCTTCGGCGCGAAGCGCCCTGACCGCAGCGCCTTTTTCGCGGGGCAGAACGTCGGCGCGCACTTCGGCGATGCCGAGCTTCTTCGCCACCGCCTGCGCCGTGATCAGGTTGTCGCCGGTGAGCATCACGACACGAATGCCTTCGGCTGCGAGCGACTGCAATGCTTCAGGCGTGGAAGACTTGATGGGATCGGCCACGCCGATGATCCCGGCAAGGCGCCCGTCTTCCACGAGGAACACCACGGTCTCGCCGTTGCTACGCAGCGTGTCCGCCCGTTCCCTGAAAGCCCGCGGCACCTGGGCGAGCGAGTCGGCGAAACGCGCGTTGCCGAGCGCGGCGGCCCGGCCATCGACTTTTCCGTCCACTCCTTTGCCGGTGACCGCATTGAAGCCCTCGACGCTGAGCAGCGCAATACCCCGATCCCTGGCCCCTTGAAGGAGCGCCGCAGCCAGCGGATGCTCGCTGCCGCGCTCGAGGCTCGCCGCAACCTGCAACACATGTTCTTCGGTTGTTCCCTCGGCTGCGACAACCTTGGTGAGCCTGGGCTTGCCCTCCGTCAGCGTGCCGGTCTTGTCGACCACCAGTGTGTCGATCTTTTCCATGCGCTCGAGCGCCTCGGCATTGCGGATGAGAACGCCGCTTTGAGCGCCGCGCCCGGTGCCGACCATGATGGACAATGGCGTTGCAAGGCCTAGCGCGCAGGGACAGGCGATGATCAGGACGGATATCGCGCTTACCAGAGCGAACGCCATCGCCGGCGGCGGCCCGTACACCGACCAGGCGAGAAAGGCGATGATCGCGATTCCGACCACGGCCGGAACGAAATAGGACGACACGACGTCGGCGAGGCGCTGGATCGGCGCGCGCGTGCGCTGTGCCTCCGCGACCATGTGCACGATTTGCGCGAGCAGCGTCTCGGCGCCGACGCGATCAGCGCGCATGACGAAGCTGCCCGTTTCGTTGATGGTTCCGCCGATCACCTTCGCGCCGGGATGTTTCTCCACCGGCAGCGATTCGCCTGTCACCAGCGACTCGTCCACGCTCGAGTGGCCCTCGAGGACTTCGCCGTCGACCGGGATCTTGTCTCCGGGCCGGACGCGCAGCCGGTCGCCCTTCTTCACTTGATCGAGACGCACCTCCTCGTCGCTGCCGTCCGCGCGAACGCGAGCCGCCGTCGCCGGCGCAAGTCTGAGCAAGGCGCGGATGGCGCCGCTCGTGTTCTCGCGCGCGCGAAGCTGCAGCACCTCACCGAGCAGCACCAGCACGGAGATTACCGCCGCCGCCTCGAAGTAGAGCCCCACTTCGCCCGACGCGCCGCGGAACGCGGGCGGAAAGAGCCCCGGCAGGAAAAACGCCACGACGCTGTAGGCGAACGCGACGCCGGTGCCCAAGGCGATCAGCGTGTACATGTTGAGGCTGCGGGACACGAGCGAATTCCAGCCGCGCGCGAAAAACGGCCACGCCGCCCAGAGCACGACCGGGATCGAGAAGAGGAGCTGGATCCATCCCGAGAGCTTCGCGTCGGGCAACGCGCCATGCAGACCCGGCGCGTGCTCCGCCATCGCCAAGCCGAACACGGGCACCGTCAGCGCGAGCCCGATCCAGAACCGGCGCGTCATGTCGGCCAGTTCTGGATTCGGCCCGCCCTCCGCGCTCGCCACCACGGGCTCGAGAGCCATGCCGCATTTCGGGCAGACGCCGGGCCCCACCTGCCGTATCTCGGGATGCATCGGACAGGTGTAAATGGCGTCCGGAGCCGCCGTTATTTCCTGTGAGTGCCCGCCATGCGGGGGATATGACGGACCGTGGCGTGCTGACCCGTGATCGTGAGGGTGCACCGGGGCTCTTCGCGAGGCGCGAGCTTCTATTCGTCTATTCCACGGTCACCGATTTGGCCAGATTTCTGGGCTTGTCCACGTCGTTGCCTCGTTCCAGCGCCGCGTGGTAGGCGAGCAGCTGCAGCGGCACGGTGTGCAGGATCGGCGACAGAAAACCGGCGTGATCTGGCATTCGGATGACGTGGATGCCGTCGCCCGCGACCATGCGCGTATCCTGATCGGCGAGCACGTGCAGCTCGCCGCCCCGGGCGCGCACTTCCTGGAGGTTCGATTTGAGTTTTTCCAGGAGCGCGTCCTTGGGCGCAATTGCGATCACCGGCATGTTCTTGTCCACGAGCGCGAGCGGCCCGTGCTTGAGCTCGCCCGCGGCGTAGGCCTCGGCGTGGATGTAGGAGATCTCTTTCAGCTTCAGCGCGCCCTCCATCGCGATCGGGTAGTGGATGCCGCGCCCCAGGAACAGGGCGTGCTCGAGTTGGGCGAACTTCTCCGACCACATCCTCACCTGCGGTTCCACGTGCAGCACGCGCTCCAGCGCGCGCGGCAAATGCCGCAGCGACTGCAGCAGTTCCGCTTCGCGCTCCGCCGGCAACCGGCCTCGCAGCTTGGC
>VBCJ01000116.1 GCA_005884335.1 Betaproteobacteria bacterium
CGTGCCGGTGCCTGTACCCGTCCCGGTGCCGGTTCCGGTGCCAGTCCCCGTGCCAGTGCCCGTCCCAGTTCCTGTGCCGGTGCCGGTCCCTGTGCCATAGCTCGTGCCGGTGCCCATGTTGCGTCCTCCCCCCACAGGGTCGTCGTCGACACCCACAACCGAGGCGCGCGGCATCAGGCGCCGCGTGCCGCAATGCTATTCTGCGAGCCCCGCGAGCCTCAGCCCCGTCGCCAGCCGGTCGAGGTCGTCCTTGCGCCGCAAAGGGTAGCGAGCGATGAACTGCGATACCCGGAAGCTCGGTTCCACGGCGAGGAGATTTGCCGCCGCCGCGCGTGCGCCGTCCAGGTCACCGGACAGCGCCAGCGAGACTGTGAGTGTGCGGTTACAGGCCGAGAACCGCGGATTCATGCGCTGCGCCTTGCGGAGCCAGCCGATCGCCTGGTCGTAACGCCCAGCCACAAACTCGGCGATTCCCGCGACGGTAAAGAAGAAGAAGTTCATCGGATCGAACGGACTCAGGCGCCACGCATTTCGCAGCCGTTCGAGGGCGTCGTCCGGCTGCCCGAGAAAGCAGGAGGTCGACGCGCTGACGCCCCACGCGAAGGCGCAGTTCTCGTTCAGCCGCAGGGCGCGGTCGAAGAGGTCCACCGCCATCTCGAGGTTCTTGTGAAGGAAAGCTTGGATGTGCCCCGCCACGGCGAGACAGAACGGATCGTTCGGATCGAGCTCGATGGCCATCGCGGAGGCGCGACTCGCGCGCTCGATGTCGCCGATTGGGTCGACCGAGCGGCCTTCGCCGGCCGCGAGGTTGAGCCACCACGCCAGGTACGCGTGGGCCTGCGCGTAAACGGGATCGAGCGCGACGGCGCGCTGCAGGTAGATACCGGCCTGTGGGAAGTCGACGACACTCAACGTGTAGAGCAGCGATCGGGCGCGCAGCACGCACTCATAGGCGTCAAGGCTCTCCGTCGGCTTGGCGAGCGCCCGCTCAGCCTCCGCCTCGTACAGTTTGGGCTCGAGGGTGCCGGAGATCCGGGCGGTGATGCGATCCTGGAATTCAAAGATTTCGTCATCAGCGCCGTCGAAGCGCTCCGACCATACGGTGCGGCTGCTGATGGCGTCGACGAGCTCAGATACGATTCGGAGGCGCGACGCTTGCCGCCGCACGCTGCCGTCGAGGACATAGCGCACCCCCAGTTCGCTCGCGATGTCGCGCGGATCCTTCTGGCGGTCGCGATAGCGGAGCGTGGATGGCCAGGCGATCACGTACAGTGAGTGGCTGCGGGAGAGCCCGCCGATGATGTCCTCTGTGATCCCCTCGCAGAAGTAGCCTTCCTCGGGTTTGCCGCCGAGGTTGCGGAAGGGCAATACGGCGAGCGCCGGTCGCCGCGTCCATGAGAGGTGCGGTTGCGAGTTCACGGGCATGGCGGTGCTCGTGTCCCGTGTCTCGATCTTGTAGACCCGGATGGGGCGGCTGATGTTCTTCAGGTCACGCTCACCGAGGTCGCGGAAGACCACCGGCATCTTGTTCCAGATGTAGCCACGCACCGCGCCCGTGACGACGATCTCACCCGGCGCGGCGAGCTGGTGGATGCGTGAGGCGATATTGACGCCGTCCCCGATCAGCTTGTCCTCGTCCACAATGACGTCCTCGACGTTGATTCCAATGCGGACGGAGAGGCGCGGATGCTGGCCCTCTTCGGGCTGGGATAAGGCGCGCTGGGTGTCGAGGGCCCAGGTGACCGCGGCCACCGCGCTGGGAAACTCGAGTAGCACCGCGTCGCCCGCCACCTCGAGCAGTCGGCCGCCGTGCTCCTGCGCCTTGGGCTCGATGAGGTCGGTGCGGAGTGTCCGCCAGGCGCGCACGGTCTCAACGTCATTCTGCTCGATCAGACGGGCCCAGCCGGCAACATCCGCGAACGCCACCGCGGCGAGCCGCCGCCTGATCGGCGCAATCTGTTCCATTACTCCCTCGGATTGACGCTTCGATCGCGTCGTCGCGACGATAACACGCAATGGTGTTCTGCTGCGCGACTTCACGAGGCCTCCTCTGTCGGCGCCGCCGTTTTCACCCTCTTGTGGCGGAGAGCTCGAGTCGGGAGGGCGGGCTCGACGGAATCGCGATCACCCGAATGGCGGCCGCGTCTCCGTGTTGAATGGCGATGCGGTGTCCATCATCGACACGTCGCCCAATATGGTAGAGGTTGGAATTTCCGTCGTCGACACGGTCAACTCCACCGGTCACGTCAATATTCGTCTCCGCAGTGATCGCCATTACGCGGATGAGGGCCGCGGGTTCATACCACTCCCTCCAGGCGGCCTCTTTTCCCCTGGTGAGCGTCCTCCATACCGGGGTCAATCTCTCGCTTCTGGTTCTTGCAGTAGCTCCATTTTCAATTCGTCGGCTCGGCGAGATGTGGCGATCAGCGTTGAGGGTACGCGCGCGTACCTGCCATACCGTCTCCACCGTCGTGATTGATCGCCGGGGTGTGAAAGGTGTACGGCGAACTGTGAGTCATCGTACAAAAATTGGGCCTGCCCTGGAGGGCAAAACCTCCGTTTGCCTTCCACGACGCCTCGGCGGTATTCTCGCGCGCCATGAGCCGACGAACTATTGGTCTGGCGGTGATCGTCGCGTTCTCGGTGCTGACGCCGGTCGCGTATGCGAGCCCGCCGGACGCGACGTCCTTTGGTGGGCTTTACGACAACACCGACTTCGACGATGCCGTCGCCTTCATTGCCGGACCTCTTGGTGCTGTCTCGGTGTGCCCGGCGTCAATGGCTAGTCGACTCCAGCTTGCGAACACCTCCGTTTCAACGCTCGCTCCCGTCTCCTCGGGTCCGGGTCGGGCTCCTCCGTCCGCCTGACGTTCACCTCGAGCGCTGCCTTCGGCAAACTGGTGGTCGTGCGTCATCACGCACCGCCAGCCATGGTGGCTGAGGCCTCTCGCTTCCAACGCTGGACGGGGGAACGGTGATGCAGCGGTCAAAGCTGGCAGATGCGTATGCGCGGCTGACTCGTCGCGAGAGACAGGTCTTGGCGT
>VBCJ01000117.1 GCA_005884335.1 Betaproteobacteria bacterium
GGAGGACGATCAGGAAAGTACTGGATATCGCTTTCAACTGCAGCGCGATGTAGGGAATGATCCCGACCACGGCAATGATCGTCACCAGGCCGCCCAGCATCTGGCTCTTGCCATAGCGCGACGCGACGAAGTCGGCGATGGAGGTAATGCGGTTTTGCTTGCTGATACGGATGATCTTCAGCATCACGTACCACCACAGCGCCGCCATCAGCGTGGGCCCGAGGTAGATCGGCAGGAAGCCGATGCCGCTCGTTGCCGCACGCCCTACGCTGCCGTAAAAAGTCCAGGACGTGCAGTAGACCGCGAGCGACAGCGCGTAGATGTAGGGGTTGGCGATGATGCTGCGCCCCGCGTCGGCGCGCTTGTCCCCGTAATAGGCGATCGCGAACAGCAGCCCTACGTAGGCGAAGGAGGCGATGACGATGACAGGGGCGGTGAGCATGGGTCAAGGCGGGGCGGGCCGCGGGCGCCTCCTTTGACTCTCAGTCATTGCGCTTTTCGACTACCCACGCCATCAGCCCGATCAGCAGGGCCCACACCGTGAACACGTAGACATAGAGCACCGGGATGCCCAGCACCTGGCCGGGGCCGGCGAACAAATTGAGAAGCGGGTAGTTGAACAGCAGGAAACCCAGCAGAAACAGGGCGGCCAGCCGCTGCCCCTTGATGCTTGGCCGGATCATCAACCCTCCCCGGAGTCGGCTCCTTTGAAGCGGCCCGGCCGCACGGGCCGCGTTGGAGATCAGTGTAGCAAAGGCACGGTGCGATTGCGCTCACCCGCCGCGCCGACCCCCGCGCCGGAAACAAAAAGCCCCGCCGAAGCGGGGCTTTGCTCTTCCGAGGAAGGGGTAACTCGCTACGCGAGTTACATGTCCATTCCTTCCATCCCGCCCATTCCACCCATCCCGTGGGCATGGCCCCCGGCATTCTTCTTCTCCTCGACCAGCTCGGCCACCATCGCCTCGGTGGTGAGCAGGAGCCCGGCGACCGAAGCCGCGTTCTGCAGCGCGGTGCGGCTCACTTTGGTCGGATCGAGCACGCCCATCTCGACCAGATCGCCGAACTGCTCGGTCTGAGCATTGAAGCCGAAGTTGCCTTTCCCTTCCGCAATCTTGTTCATCACGACCGAAGGCTCGGCACCGGAGTTGGCCACGATCTGGCGCAGAGGCTCCTCGAGCGCGCGCATCACGATCCTGATGCCCGCGTCCTGATCGGGGTTTTCGCCCTTGAGCTCGTCGAGCGCGACCCGGGCGCGGATATAGGCCACGCCGCCGCCGGCGACGATGCCTTCCTCGACCGCCGCGCGCGTGGCGTGCAAGGCGTCTTCGACGCGCGCCTTCTTTTCCTTCATCTCGACTTCGGTCGCCGCACCGACCTTGATGACCGCCACGCCACCCGCGAGCTTGGCTACACGCTCTTGCAGCTTCTCTTTGTCGTAGTCGCTGGTCGCTTCGTCGATCTGGGTGCGGATGTTCTTGACCCGCGCCTCGATTGCCTTGGGGTCGCCCGCGCCGTCGATGAGGGTGGTCTCCTCTTTCGCGACCTCGACGCGCTTCGCGCGCCCGAGATCCTTGAGGGCAGCTTTCTCGAGGGTCAGGCCCACTTCCTCGGCAATCACCTGGCCGCCGGTAAGGATGGCGATGTCTTCGAGCATGGCCTTGCGGCGGTCGCCGAACCCCGGAGCCTTCACGGCGGAGGTCTTGAGAATGCCGCGCAGGTTGTTTACCACCAGCGTCGCGAGCGCCTCGCCTTCGACTTCCTCGGCGACGATGAGAAGCGGTTTGCCGGACTTGGCCACCTGCTCCAGAATCGGCAACAGCTCACGAATGTTCGAGATCTTCTTGTCGTGCAGAAGAATGTAGGGCTCCTCCAGCACCGAAATCTGCTTTTCCGCGTTGTTGATGAAATACGGCGAGAGATACCCCCGGTCGAACTGCATTCCTTCGACCACCTCGAGCTCGTTCTGCAGACCCTTGCCGTCCTCGACGGTGATCACGCCTTCCTTGCCGACTTTGTCCATCGCATCGGAGATGATCTTGCCGATCGCCTCGTCCGCGTTCGCCGATATGGCGCCGACTTGCGCGATTTCCTTGCTCGTGGTGCAGGGCTTGGATAGCTTCTTCAGCTCCTCGACGACGGCGACGACCGCCTTGTCGATCCCGCGTTTCAGGTCCATCGGGTTCATTCCGGAGGCGACGAACTTCATGCCTTCTTTCACGATCGATTGGGCGAGCACGGTCGCGGTGGTCGTGCCGTCCCCCGCAACATCCGAGGTTTTCGAGGCGACTTCCTTCACCATCTGAGCGCCCATGTTCTCGAACTTGTCCTTCAGCTCGATTTCCTTGGCGACCGACACGCCGTCCTTGGTCACGGTGGGCGCACCGAAGGAGCGCTCCAGCACCACATTGCGGCCCTTGGGGCCGAGGGTCACCTTGACCGCGTCGGCGAGGATATTGACCCCGGCGAGCAGCTTGTGCCGCGCGGACTCGTGGAAACGCACGTCTTTAGCAGGCATTGTTCACTCCTAAATTGGAATCGTTGAATTTACTTCGCGACGACGCCCATGATGTCGTCTTCGCGCATCACTAGATACTCGGTGCCTTCGACTTTCACCGCCTGGCCGGAGTACTTTCCGAACAGGATCCGATCACCGACTTTGACGTCGAGGGGACGCACTTTGCCGTCCTCGAGGATCTTGCCTTTGCCGACCGCAACGACCTCGCCTTGATCGGGTTTCTCCCCGGCGGTGTCGGGAATCACGATCCCGCCTGCAGATTTATTTTCCGCATCGAGGCGCTTCACTACGACGCGGTCGTGCAAGGGTCGAATCTTGGTCATCATTGGATGTCCTCCTTATTGAACAAGTTAGCGACCACTAACTGATGTGGCCATGAATAAATAGGGGAAACTACGTTGTTAGCACTCATCTCCATCGAGTGCTAATAATACGGGTGAGGCCGGTAAATTTCAAGCCCCGGCGACCTGCCCGCTGGATATACTTTTCTCCGGCGGCATTCACCGGCAGCTTGACGTTCTGCTGCGGCGCTCCCGACATGGGTCGCGCCATCGAATATTTTCCGGCGCCTCGCTGGGCCCGTTGGCGATAAGTAACTAAATTCCGAGAATAAACCTGTAATGTGGAGAAGTTGGATTACATAGGTTTGCCAAAGTCTTGGCTTGACACAAGTTTCCCCCTTGGATTACAGTGCGGCGGTGTCGCTAAGACTCGATTTTCAAACCGGTTCCGGGCATTCAAGAGGGAGAAAGGGGCCTGCTCGATGAAACACCCTGCTGTGCGCTGCACGGTCGCAGCATTGCTGCTGTCGGGCGTGTGTTCTACGTATGCCGCGGACTCCTATTGGTACACGGGCCTTGGGGTGGGCTACTCTCGCGTTCAATTCTATCCCGCAGATTTCAGTCCTAGCCCAGTCCCCACCACGGATTCCAAAAATGAGGCCGATGCCGGTTTCAAGGGGTTCATCGGCTACCAAATAAACAGGACCTGGGCGGCCGAGATGAGCTACACCACTCTCGGTAAGTTTCATTACAAGAAGGACAATGGGTCGGTCGTCCAGGACGCCGTCTACATAGTGACGGGCGTGGGGTTTTCGGCGGTGCCGACGATTCCTTTCACCAGGAACCTGTCCGTTTACGGCCGATTGGGGATGTTCTTTTCCCAGACAAGATTGACTTTTTACAACAGCAATTTCAACCTGGGTTCCAGCAGCGGGGGCCGCCAGTTCAGCGAAACCGGCTTCCTCAGCGGCTTCGGGGCACAATATTTTTTCGATGGCGAGAGCGGCGTACGCATCGAGTACGAGAACTTCGGCAGGGTCGGCAGTGAGTGCAGCCTGAACATCCCGGCCGGAACCTGCACCGGCCGCGCCAACGCGAAGATGATCTCGGCCAGCGCTATTTTCAAATTCTGAGCGCGATTCAGTAAAAAAAAGCCGGGACTCACCCGGCTGCTTATCCGAACCGCTATAGCCCCAGGTCCTTCCAGAGCCGGTCGACTCGATTTTTAACGTCGGAGTGCATCGCGATCGGCCGGCCCCAGATGCGTGAAGTCTCTGCGGTCCATTTGTTGGTGGCGTCGATTCCCATCTTCGATCCGAGCCCCGCGACCGGGCTCGCAAAATCGAGATAGTCGATCGGGGTGTTCTCGACGATGAGCACGTCGCGGTTCGCGTCCACGCGCGTGGTCAGCGCCCACACGACCTCCTTCCACTCGCGGATATCGACGTCATGGTCGGTCACGATGATGAACTTGGTATACATGAACTGCCGCAAAGTGCTCCAGATCCCGAACATCACCCGCTTGGCATGTCCGGGGTACTGCTTTTTCATGCTCACCACGGCAAGCCGGTAGGAGCACCCCTCCGGCGGGAGATAAAAATCCTCGATCTCGGGAAACTGCTTCTGAAGGACCGGCACGAACACTTCGTTCAACGCTGCGCCGAGCACCGCCGGCTCGTCCGGGGGCTTGCCCGTGTAGGTCGAGTGGTAGACCGGCTCGCGTCGCATGGTGACGCGCTCCACCGTAAACACCGGAAAGGTTTCCTTCTCGTTGTAATAGCCAGTGTGATCTCCAAACGGACCTTCGGCCGCCGTCTCCCCGGGTCGAATCGCCCCTTCGAGCACGATCTCGCTTGACGCCGGTACCTGCAGATCCGAGCCGAGACAGCGTGTGAGCTCGGTGCGCGAGCCGCGCAGCAGCCCGGCAAACTGATATTCGGAGAGAGTGTCGGGCACTGGCGTCACCGCGCCGAGAATCGTCGCGGGATCGGCGCCGAGGGCCACCGCCACAGGAAAAGGCTCACCCGGCCGCGCCTCGGAATGCTCGCGAAAGTCGGTCGCGCCACCGCGATGGGGGAGCCACCTCATGATGAGCTTGTCCGGAGCGATCAGCTGCTGGCGGTAGATGCCGAGGTTCTGACGCGCCTTGCGCGGCCCGCGCGTTACCGTCAATCCCCACGTG
>VBCJ01000299.1 GCA_005884335.1 Betaproteobacteria bacterium
TCCCGGCGGGCTACACGTTCGACGGCGATGTGAAGCTCACGGTACCGCTGACGGCTCAGACGTTCCCCGCCGAGGAGGCTGAGATGATGGCGGAGGGCAAGAAGCTGAAGATCATCTTCGACAAGGGGTTGATCGACAACAACGTGCCCGCAGGCGATGCGGTGCCGTTGACCGTGAGCGCGAACTTCATGCACGACGGTGTGCAGAAGAAGTTGACGTCGACCACGAACGTGCGCGTCCTGAAGTGACATCCTGGAACGGGCCAGGGCCCGGGTGCGTCGTCAGCAGCACCCGGGCCAACCTTCACGCGTACTGGATGGCCGGGATTGCGCTCCACCAAACGCTACGCGCTAGCTACTTTGTTGCCTCGCTGCAAAAATTCCTCGATTGGACAAGGAGGAGGTATGCATAAGAGATCAATGTCGGTGGTTTCGCCGCGATACAGCTTTCGGCGCATTGCGAGTCGGTCCATCGTTGCGACGAGCCTGCTCGCGATCGGCTCCGCCTGGGCCGGCGGTCCTCCCGGAAAGGAGATCTCGCTCGTCAACATAAGCCAATTCGCGGTGAACTCGGCTAGCGCTTTCCACCGAGTTGCCGTGAGTCGCCGTGACCCCAACTTGGTGGCCGTCGCGTGGCGGGAGTACGGGTTACCGATCAATACCAACGCGGGCGCGGGCCCCGGCGAACGCACGGCCGACTGCCATGTCTCCGTCTCAACGGACGGGGGCAACACCTTCCACGATACGAATTTGATGCCGATCCTCAGGCAGAACACCGGCGACCCCGAGTTACCCACTGAGCCCGCGCCCGGCTTGTGGTACTGCAACGCGCCCTGGGTCACCATCGGAGACGATCGCACGATCTATGCCGGCGGATCCGTGTTTACCCCATTGGGGGACAGAAACTGGTACCCCGCACGCGGGACTGACGCGCCGAAGCAAGGGCGCGCGCTGGTCACGGTATCGACGGATAACGGACAAAGCTGGAGCCCGCCCACGTTCGGTATCAGGATCTCCCATTTCGCGCCGGGAGTCACAGGGCTCGGTTGCTCGAACAACCTTCCCTGCATCTCGTCTCCTGCTGGCACGGACCAATGGCATACGCCATGGGACGGCGCGATCGCGGTTGCTGCGCCGCGTAGCACGACCTTCTATTCGAAGGCCGGCGGCCATGTAGTCGCCTCCGAGGATCGTGCTCAAAGCTTCGGCCTCGTCCACACCATCAACGTGCCAGGCTGGACGTTCAGCAGCGGAAAGATCGACGCCTCGGGGGACAGGCTAGTCGTGCCGATCATCGCCAGCGTGACCCCGCTCGGCGCGACCTGCCCCTGCTTGGGAGTAGCCACGAGTACCGACAAGGGGGCGACGTGGACCGCGCAGCTTATTGCGCAAGCCGCCGAGTTCAACGCCAGCGGCGCCGGCGACACCGCCCACTACCCGTTCGCGGCGGCCGATCCGCACGTCCCCTGGAAGTATGCGGTGGCCGCGTACACGCCGGATCGCAAGTCCATGCAGGTCTTCTGGACGGAGAACGACGGCCACACCTGGAACAGCGCGGCGGTCGGCCCCGTGCCTGTCGCCGAGACGGTCGCGCGGGCCGGCAAGATCGCGGTCGGGTACACGAGCGACGGGAAGATTCTCGCCGTGTGGCGCGCCTTCTATCAGCCTGACAACCCGAACGCGGCCGGCGGGCCCGGCTGGTTCGATACCCTTGCCGCGCTCTTGCACGGGGACGACTTCGGACCGACCATCAGGGTGAGCCCGCAGTCATCGAGGTATCCCACTCGAACGACTATGGGCGCAATGGTGCCGAACGCGGCCGATTACAATCTAAATAACGGGGGCGGCGATTTCTCGACGTTCATCACCGGCGATCATCAATTCGCGTTTGTTGGCTTCCCGTACGCTCCGGGCGATCCGGACACGAGCGCGCTGGACACGTATTTCGCCAAGATCCCGCTCAGGATGATGCAGGGGCCAAAAAAGAAGTGACCGCTGCCGACGGTAGCTGAAGTGGGGCGCGCCGGACCGTCTCCCAACGACCGGGAAGACGGTCCGGGCCTCCGAGTCCTCAAAGCTTATTCTCATCTCACAAGTCAGGAGGAGACGAATGGAACGTCGCGAATTCCTCGCCGGAGCGGCCGCTGCCGTCACCGCGCTTGCCGCCAAGGAACTTACCTTTCCCACCGCGGCTTCCGCGCAGGCAGCCCCCGCCCAGACACTGGTCACGCAACTCTGGTCGCGCCACCTGCAATGGGTTGGCACGCAGGCCCAACAGGTGGCCGATCCTTTCGGCACCGGCGTCAAGGTCGGTGAAGCCTGCCTGGCTGCGGGCTTTGCGGCCGTCGACCTGACGGTGCGCAACGACGGGCATGTGCACCCCAGCAACGTGGCCACGCACCTGCCGCTGATGCTGAACGGCATGCGCAGCACGGGCGCCCTCTGCGACCATATCGGCGTGAACTTCGCGCCGCCGGACACCCTCGGGAAACCCGAGTGGATCGAGAGCCAGTTGGTGCACGAGATTCTGTCGGTGGCCGGCGCCAACGGCATCAAGAGGTACCGCTTCAACAATGCCGGCGGAGTCAGTTTCCCGAGCAACACGTTCGGCGAGGAGATGGAGGCGATGCTCGCTCGCGTCCGGGTGAACCACAACCGCTTGGCGGAGATCAATGCCCACTACGGCGTCGGTGGCGTGGCCCATACGCACGCGAGCAACATCGGCACCTCGGTGGATCCCTATGTCCATGCGATGCGAGGCATCGACCCCAACCTGATCGGCATCAATCTCGCCATTGGCCACGTGGCAACGGCTGCGCCGGGCACGACCTGGCAGATCGCGATGCGTCGTGCCATGCCGTATATCAAGTGCACGGCGGTGGAGGATCTGAGAGCGACGGTCAACGCCACCACCGGCGCGCTGAGCCTTTCCAGGGCTCAACCGCCGGGCCCGAACGGCACGGGCAACGGCGTGATCAACTGGACCACGTTTTACTCGCTCCTGGGGAACGGCGGTTATAGCGGCGCAGCCGAGTCGCAGATCGAGTACAGCATCACGGGCGCAAACGGCACTACCGTCAGTCTCAACAGCGCCTTCTTCGCCGACCACCCCCAGTTCGTGTCGGGCAATCTGACGCCGGCCGTCATGATCGCCGCCATGAAGCACGACTCCGACTTCATCCGAGCGCGGGCGCTGGCCGCCGGCTGGGCCGCGGCGCAGATCATCTAAGCCTGAGCCCAACGTGGCGCACGACCGGTGCGCCACGCTACGAGAGCGTGATGCGGCGCTCGCCCTGATTGGGCGGCACGGCGTGCAGCAGATAACGGGGAAACAGCACCAGGTCGCCCGGCGCAGGGCTAGTGGTTGTCCCGCGGCACGAAGTCGCCGCTTTTCCCCACGAGGAAATCGAGGTCCGCGCCTTCGTTCGCCTGCAGCACGTGATCGAAATACTTCAAGAGGTGAATTGACTGCATCATCGCTGCGGTGGTCATCGCCACCTCGTCTTCTCGACACGAACGTCGAGCTGCCTGGCGCCCACGCATAGGCACGTTTAACAGGTTGTAATTATTTAATCGAGGTTAAAACCTGCGCGACTACGCTGCCTGCTCGCGCGCAAGCGGCGACCCGTCGGGCATGGTGAGACGGAATTGCGCACGCGAGCGCTCAAGCGCATTGGTGCGTCTGACGGACTCGATGAGCGCATTTACGTCCGCGTAATCGAAAGCGACCGTCCATTGCTGGGCAAGCGAAAGAGCACGAATGAAGCCGTCCGGAGTGTCTTGGCGCGACAACTGGCGCTGGCAGTCCACGTACTCCTCATGAAAGAGCGTCGGGATGATGATGCGCGCCTCGCCCACGCGTGAAAGCTCGGCGTTCATCACGAGCCTCGCGATCCGTCCGTTTCCGTCGTTGAAGGGGTGCACCTCCGTGACGAGGAACGAGTAATAAATGGCGCGGGCAAGCCCTTCGGGAATGCTGCGCGCGAGCATCGAGCCCTCAATGAGCGTGCCGCGCACCATGGAAGGATCGACGAACCAGGTTTCGCCCGCCCGGTTCGGCTCGAGCTTGAACTGCCCGGGATTAATCTCCGGCCGCTTCTCCAGCATTTGCCCGTGGCGTCTTGAGAGTTCGACCGGAAAGTCCGCGCCGAAAGGGGGAACCGTATCGCGACCGGGAGAATGCAGCGCGAGGCGAAACACTCCGAGGATATCGTGAGAGTCTTTCGGGCGCTGCTCGACGATGCGCCCTAGGAGCGCGATGTCGCGCGCCTCCTCGATCGCGAATTCGGTGCCTTCTACGTAGTTGGAGAAGTAGGCTTCGAGGAACGCAAAGGAGGAACGCGCCGGTTCGTTCACCGCCACCGCGGGGCGGCGCGCGAGCACTGCTGTCCTGAGCTTCGCGGCGAGCGTCTCGAAGCGGGCCATCCTCCCCGAATCAACGGGCGTACCTTTCGCGACGAGCTTGCCCTCCTTCGTTTTGAGGACGCCGTTGGCGTGGGTCGCGAGCAGCGCGCCGATAAGCTTGTCGAGCTTCCCGAATTGCTCGCTGAGACCCAGGGGTTTCGCGAGGGCTCTCGTTTCGTCGCGGACGCGATTGAGCTCGGCTTCTCCGTTCGCATGCAGTATCTTGACTAGCAATTCTTCGACGGCCTTCGCTCCTGCTGACTTGCCGCGTGTCCCGCGTTCGGGAGATAGGTTCTCCAGGAGTTGGCGGGAACGCGAAGCGAAGTAGAGCTTGCCATCCCCTAGCGGCATGTCGCCAGGCATAGAGGCAGGCCCTTTGACCAGAACCGCCTGCATCCCGGGTAGGGAAATTTTTCGGTTGAAGTTGGTGGGATGGCTCAGGTACACCACGCCATTCGGCGTCATTCCGCCGGCGTAAGCGCTGCGTAGACGCCTTCTGCGATGCGGGTCAGCTCGCCTTCCTTCGCTCGGCGCTGGATCGCCCGCGCTTCCGCCCCCGATTCGTTGCCTCGGGTGATGAAAACCTCGTCTTGTCGGGTAACAGCTAGGTTTGCCACGGTTGGTCGCTAGTTTGTCGTCTATACACTATGTTATAGCATATATGGTCGCTTAAATGCTAAGTATTGACCACTCGGAGTCGTTATATCGCTAATTAGTATGAACTCAAAGTTCAGTGTTTGCTGTGCCCCTTGCTCAGCTGGCGCTCAGTTATTTTGGCCGACGCAGAGCGTCGGCAGTGATTGACGCTCTTTCGGGCGTCTTTAACGCCCGAAAAACCCCGCCGCACCATACGCACCTACAAGGTGCCGCTAAGTCCGTAACGCGACTCGCGTTCCGTGCAAGCACGTGTTTGCCAAGCTCGTACCAACCGCGCGCAAGCCCGTATCGGCATTGGCCTTCTGTGCTTACTTTTGCCAGCACTCAGCGCATCGCATTGTAGGTGTCCTCAGTGCTTGATGCTCTGTCCTTGCCCCAAGCGAAGGCGATCGCCCTAGCCTACCGCCGCCGATAGCACAAAGCGCCTTCGGGTTCAATAGGAAATCCTGGCGGATTTTCCCATTGCCGACCAGAGCTACCGTGCCCATGCTAACGGCGTGCCACAAATCCGACTGATTTGCAATATCCGAAATCCGCGATTTCGGATACTGCCGATTGTCTCGGCACCCTCTACGCTAAGAGCTGCCGTAGCACAAAGAGTGGCTGCATTGCAATACCGAAACCCCGCAGGTTTCGGTAGTGCCAACCATCGCAGCACACTCTACGCTAGGGCTGACTTGGATCGAACGACGTGTCAGAAACGAGTTAGAGAAAGGTAAATCAGTATGAGTCGCAGAAACGTGACGATCGGCTTTTCCGAGGTTGAATTCATGCGCATCCAGGGTGCAGCGGCGCTCGCCAGGACGCCTATCTCGACCTACTTGAAGTGGCTCCTGCAGGGATCCCCGGTGGACGGCATCACCAAGTACATGAGCGTCATCCTTGCGAGCCTGGAGGAGATCAAGATCGCGATCGCGAGTCTTTCGGCGTCCCCGCCGGCGCAGCCCAGGGTGCCGGTCCAGGGCCCGCCGATCACGCAGCGTGAGCTGTTTCGCAAGCTTATGAAGGACCGCGGCATACCTTCGAGCACGATCCGGCAGGTCGATATCACGCTCGACGAGCTGGAGAACAGCCGATGACGCGAGTCCGCGCGCGCTTGCACGCTGCAAGCAGCCGATTCCTTGTCGGTCATGGTTTTGCGCGCGTTTTGCACTACCTGCGTACGGGTCGTGCTTGCAGCACATTTCAATCGCGGCGCGGACTTAGGCACCGGTTGGTAGGTGCGTATGGTGTGGTGGGGTTTTCGGGCGTTAAAGACGCCCGAAAGAACGTGCTCATTGCCGACGCTTAGCGTCGGCTGACTGATGAATCGCGATTACTGGACAGCCACTGGACAAAAACTGGACGAACACTGGACAAATACTGGACTTCGAAGCGATGGGATGGACCCAATGGACGATGAACGACTTGCATACGGCCTCCGAGAGGCCGCGGAAAAGCTCGGCGGTGTCTCCGTTCGCTCGGTGCAGCGCCTGGTCGCGCGCGGAGCACTGCCAACCGTCAGGGTGCTGCGCCGCGTGCTCATTCCAGCCGAAGCGCTGCGGGCGTTTGTGGCGAGCGCCGATCCGACGCATAATTCCGCTCGCGCGGAGTCGGTAGCGTGGAAGGAGTCCAAGCCATGGCATACCGACGCAAGGACTCACCGTACTGGTGGGTCAAGTACACCGACGCAAGCGGCAAGAGAACTGACCGGTCTACTGGCACAACTGACCGCAGGGAAGCGCAAGCACTCGCGACACGATGCGCGACCCCGAGCGGGCGACGTACGCAATCCAGAGGCTCAGGCCGTTTTTCACGGGGCGGGTGATGGAGCGGCTGCGCCGCGCCGATGTCTCCGCCTACATCGAAAAGCGGAAAGCCGACAAGGTTGGGCCGTACACGGTCAATCGCGAGTTGGATTTGCTCTCGGCGGCAATCAACTACGCCCGGAAGCACTGGGAATGGGACATCCAGAATCCGGTTTCGGGGATGTCCCTCCGGCAGCCGGAGGGTCGCTTGCGTTGGCTGAGCCGTGCCGAGGCGGACGTGCTGATTCGTGAAGCGGAAAAGGAACCGAAGTCGCCGCACTTGGCGGACTTCATTCGACTGGCGCTCAACACCGGCTGCCGGAAGAATGAGCTGCTCAAGCTCTCCTGGGATCGGGTGGACCTGAAAGCCAACGTCCTCCGTCTTGAAGGCGAGCACACCAAGAGCGGCAA
>VBCJ01000255.1 GCA_005884335.1 Betaproteobacteria bacterium
TCGAGTCCTACCTGAATCTGGCGGTGGCGCTGGCCGAAGAGACCAGTCTTGCGCTCGCCAATCTGAAAGCCCGCGACAGCCTGCACGAACAATCGGTCCGGGATTCGCTCACGGGCTTGTACAACCGCCGTTTTCTGGAGGAATTCCTTCTACGCGAACTGGCGCGCGCGGACCGCAAGAAACACCCCCTCTCCATCATCACGATGGACATCGATCACTTCAAGCGCATCAATGACACGCTGGGCCATGGCGCGGGCGACATAGTCCTGCGGCGCGTGGGTCTTCTGTTGCAGGGATTTGTGCGCCAGAGCGATATCGCGTGCCGCGTCGGCGGAGAAGAATTCTCGGTGCTCCTGCCGGAGGCATCCATGCAAATCGCGACTCAGCGCGCGGAGAACATACGCAGGGCGGTGCAGGAGCTGAAGCTGAAATACGAGGAGCACACTCTCGCCGCCATCACCATTTCGCTGGGGGTCGCGGCTTTTCCGGACCATGGCACGACTCCGGCCGCGCTCCTGCACGCTGCGGACCAGGCTCTGTACGACGCCAAGTATCGGGGCCGCGACAGGGTGGAGTCGGCCTGATCGGCGGTCATCCGCGCCTGCAGATGCAAGACGCGCCGACCCTCTCCCCTTAGACTTCCCCCAATCTCGGTTATAATCGCCGCTCCACACGCGCCTGTAGCTCGGCTGGGCGAGGGGGGGAGATGCCGCGGACACACTCATCATGCGTCCGCGCCGCCGAGCACCAGACCACGGGTAGGTGGGGTTATCGCGAACGTTCTATGGACATTCGCGCCGCCACGGCTTGTGCCGAACCCGGATCCACAATTTGGAAATCAAAGCGAGCAGCGAATCGCGAGAACGAGGACTGGCCGCAGTCGCGTAAACTCGCTGACGATCAACTGGAGAAAGTTCATGACCGCAAGAGCGCTGGTTGTCCTAATCGCCCCCCTGCTGGTGGTGTCCGGCTGTGCCGCCACGATTCATGGCACGGTACAGCTGGTTGACAGCCGTCAGCAGCCGATCCCGAACGAGAGCCCGAAGGGGGCAGTGGTCAACATGATCAATACGACCGCCGCGGTCGATCAGGCTTCGAGCTCCGCGACGGTGGACGAGAAGGGCGAATTTGAGTCTCCCAAGGGCAGTATCAAGCCCGGTCTCTACAAGGTGGAGGCGAGCCGCATCGGCTACGAGACGCAGACCGAGACGGTCGAGATCGGATCCTTCTTCGGCAAGAAGGTCGAGTTCAAATTGCCGAAGATCCAGGAGACCAAGCGGAAGTCGATCAAAGGTTCCGCCACCGACGAGGACAAGATCATCAATCCCGGCGAGGTCAATATCCAGCCGCCCGCGATGTGAGCGGACGCATCCGTCGTGCCCCTTAGACCCGGCGCCATTACCGAGGGACTCTTCATGGCCACAACTCACCTGCGTTTTCTTCCCATCCTGCTCATCGCCCTGCTCGGCGCCTGCGGCCAGCGCCTCGACATCGAGGTCAAGGCGCGTATCGACGGCCAGCCCGCGGCACAGGCGAAGGTCACCGTAGATCGCGAGGAGCTTGGCGTCACCGACGCCCAAGGCGTGTTCAAGCAGCAGCTGCGCAAGAAGGCCGGCAGCGAAGTCGAGGTGACGGTGATCAAGGAGGCGCCCGGCTATCGCATCGATCCCTGGAAAGCGACCTTCCTCGTGAAGCTGCCGAAGGGGGATCAGATCGACACGTATCGCGTCGAGGCCGATCTCAAGGCGATGCGTTACGTCACCCTGCGCGTGAGCGAAAAGGGTACGCCCCTGCCCGAGGCCAAGGTGACGGTCGGCGGGAAAGAGGAAGGCGTCACCGATGCCAAGGGCGAATTCGTGTACTCCTATCGGACGCAGCCGGTAAACGGGGCCGAGCTCAGCGTCGCCAAGACCGGTTACAGCCCCTACCGCGCGACGCGTCAGCTCGAGCCAGGCCAGGTCGTCGAAGTCGCGCTCAACCGCCAGACTGTGGTGGCAATCAAGGCGCTGACCGACGAGTACGGCCGCACGAGCGGGGTGGCGGGCTTGAGCGTGAGCATAGACGGCAAGGCCGTCGGCAAGACCGACGCGCAGGGCGGCTACACGTACGACTACCAGGGCGAGCCGGGCAAGAAGGCCGTGATCGCGCTCGCAGCGCCCGGCTATGTTCCCGCGGTGTGGAAAGCCACCGTCCGGCTTGAAGGTCAAGTCAACCTCCAGCGCTACTTCTACCCGACTACGCCCAAGCCCATCCGTATCGGACTCTACCGCGTCGTCGGCAACACGCCGGGCGTGGATCTGAAGGAGGTCGCAACCCAAGCCGAGGAGGCGCTGGCGACACAGCTGTTCAAGTTCCCGGCGTTCCGGGAGGTGCCGGCCGAGAGGCTGCAGGCCGAGGTCAATCAGCGCAAGCTCAGTATCGAGCGCATCACGACCAAGGGCTGGCAGGACACTCCCCTGCGCGCGACCGTGGACATGATCGCGCTCGGGAGCGTCGCAAAGGACGATGGCGGCTACTTGGTCGAGGTCAAATTCCATACCGCGAACGGCAAAATCATCTTCTCGGAGATCGCGCGCGCCCGCAGCGTCGGCGGGATCAACGGCGCGGTGCGCGACATTGCGAACAACGTTATCGAGCGCTTCCCGCTCGAGGGCACGGTGGTCGGTCAGGAGGATGATCGCTATCGCATCAACATCGGCAAGAACTGGCGCATCGGCCGCGGCACCGAGTTCACCCTGACCACGGCGACGTTCGGTGAGGGCGGCAAGGTGGCGGGATACCGCGAGACCGGCAGGATCGAGGTCAAACGCGGCGAAGACACGAGCTCGCTTGCCGAGGTGGCAACACTCAAGCAGGGCGAGAAGGTGCAGATCGGCGATCGCGTGGTGCGACGCACCGGGCGCGAAGGCGACGAGGGCGATCGACGCACCTACTTCCTGCTCACCGCGAAGGGCGGCGTCGGCACGGACGTCAACCCCCTTGCGGGCACCAGCGTCTACTTGAACGGCGAGTGGTCCGGTGCGACGGGTACGAACGGTCAGGCGGAGGTCCCGCTGCGGCTCGGCCGCAACTATACGCTCACGCTGTACCGCCACGGCTACCAGCAGCTCACCGACAAGATCAAAGTCGACAAGAGCGGCGAAGCGCGCGAGTTTCTGCTCGCGGCCAACAACGTCCTGTTCAAGGTCGACTCCACGCCATCGTCGGCGACCGTCTACATCGACGACGAGCAGGTTGGCAAGACACCGATCACCGGCGGCAAGCTGATCACGCTCGGCTTTCACAGCGTGCGCCTGACCTACGGCGAGGACTACCGCGACTTCTTCGAGGTCATGGAGTTCACCAAGAAGGAGGAAGACCGCACCGGTGAGCGCAGCATCGTTCTGCAAAAGGATTTCCTCAAGATGGGCGAGAGAGCGCGCCAGAAAGGCGACATCGAGGGCGCCATCAAGGCCTATGCCTCCACCGGGCGCAACCACCCGGACTACGCCGAGGCGCACCGGCGCCTGGGCGACATCTACCTCGACGACCAGGAGGACTACGACCGCGCGATCGCCGAGTTCGAGGCCGTGTTGGCCCTGCCGGAGAACCAGCAGCTCATCTACAAGCAGTTCGCGGTCACCTTTACCAACCTCGGCCATGCCTATTGCGAGAAGGGCAGCCGCTTGGTGGACAGCGATCGCGCCACCGCGCCCACGTACTTCGCCAAGGCGATCAAGGTGCTGCAGACCGCCAAGCAGAACACGCGCTTCTTCCCGAGCGCGGAGTACGACGAGGCCGTGCACGACACCTACTACTACACGGCGCTGTCATACCACAAGCTGTATCTGATCACGAAGCAACCGGCGGTGATGAATAGCGCGAGCCTCGCGTGGCGAGAGTATTTCGACTTCTTCCCGAAAAAGCTCGAGGGCAATCCGGCTTTCGTGCAGGCTCGCGAGGGGGCGAGACGGTACCGCGATCAGATCCAGGAACAGTAATCGCGCCGACCGAACGCGATGCACCTCCGGCGCCCTGTGATGACCCTGCTCGTCGCGGTCGCGTTGCCCGTCGGCGCCGGCGAAGAGCCGGTGGCCCCGAGCGCGGGAGAGCCCGCCGGGATCGAACCGGAGTTCGTGCGGCCGCTCGTTCCCATCGCCCGCGGGCGCAACGACTCGAACCCGGTGTGGTCGCCCTCGGGCGACATGGTCGCGTTCGAGCGCTCGCGCGGCGACAACAAGGAAATCGCGATCGTGCGCGCGAACGGCGACATCGTGCAGATCATTCACCAGCAGGCTTCGGTCGTGCCGGGCCAGAGCCCGTTTTTTTTCCCGGAGGTCGTGGAGCAGACGAGCTATAACTCCGGCATCAGCTGGTCGCCGAACGGCAAGAGGTTCGTGTTCATGAGCAATGGCGGCGAGGGTAACTACGACCTGTACCTGCGCGAGCCCGACGGCCGCATCACACGCATTACGACTCACAGGGAGAAGGACGGACACGCGCACTGGTCGCCGGCACGCGACCAGATCGCGTTTATCTCCGGCCGCAGTGGAAAGGGCGATGTGTATCTGCTCGATCTCGCCACGAAGGCCACGACTCGACTGACGCACGGCGAGTGGCCCTATCTCTATCCGCAGTGGTCGCCGGATGGCAAGCGCCTCGCGGTCATCCAAGGCATCAACGAGAACCACGACGTTTACGTACTCGAGCCGGGGCACATTCCGCCCGCGCCGCCGATGCCGCTCAGCACCTGGCGTTACGACGATCTGCGCCCGGTGTGGTCGCCGGACGGCAAGCGCGTCGCGTTCTACACCAATTACAACCCCGCCGACGATCCCAAGACCTGGGCCATCGTAGTCGTTGCCGCGGACGGTTCCGACCCGACCGAGGGCGAGGGGCTGGCGGCGCGGGTGGTGGCGACCGACGTGGTCCCGGACGTCGAGCGCGGGCCGGCGTGGATGCCGGATAACCGCCGGATCGTGTACGTGCGCAACGAAAGACAGGCGTACAACCCGATCTACATCGCCGATGTCGACGGCCGCACGAGCACGCTCGTGCGCACGGGGACCAAGATGAACCACGACGTCACTTGCTCGCCGAGCGGCGTGATCGCGTTTCGCGCCCAGGTCGACCAGTGGGACCAGGTGTACCTCGCGAAGCTCAAGGACTGACGCCGTGACGCGCCGTTTTGCCTGTATTCGCCTGCCGCTCGCCCCGCTGTTCACGCCTTTGTTCGTGGGGGCGCTCGCGGTGGCGCTGAGCGTGAGCGCGCCCGTATGCGGCGCCGACGACCCGGTGGGTGCGGCGATGAAGCTCTACGAGAAGCGCCGCTACGAGCAGGCGGCGCGCCTGCTCGAAGACGCGCTCGCTCGACCCGACGCCGAGCGCCGGGCACAGGCGCAACTCGTGCTCGGCATGATTTACCTGCGCAATGCCGATCTGCACGAGGCGCTCGCCCGCACCGCGGCTACGGCCGAGCTGGATTATCTCGACAAACTGCTCAAGACCCGCACCGAGGACCGCAGCCGCTACGCGCGGCTGTACCTCGCCGAGGCGCTGCTCGCGCGCGGAGACGCGGCCGCGGCGGCGCGCCATTTCGAGCAGGTCCGCGCCGACCCGGGTATCGAGAGCCGCTACCAGGCGATCGCGAGCGTCGGCCTCGGGAGCGTGTTGTGGGCGCAGCGCGACGCGGAACGGGCGCGCGGCCTGTGGGCCCGCGCAGGCGGAGCGGCGGAGATCACGCTGGCGCGCGCAGCGGCCCAGGGCCGCGCCCAGCTCGTCGACGCAAAATCGTTGCAGCGCCTGGCGGATGACGCAAGCCGCGCACGCGAGTTGTCGCCGCGCACGCGACGCTATCTCATCGAGATTTATACTGCGACCGGCGCGCCGGACAAGGCGCTCGCCGTGGCGCGCGCAGCCGACTTGGGAATGGCTTCTTATGTCGAGAGGTTCAAAGTCCTCAAGGGGACGCCCAAGAGCATCAACCTCTACGATCTCGCGCTGCTCACGGATCTGACGCGGCTTTATCGCGAGCTCGCGCGGCGTCAGCTCGAGCAGGCCGCCGCCGACGCGCGCATGAAACCGAGCGCGGAATACTATCTTGCCGAGGTATTGAGCGGTCTGGGCGCGAGCGATGAGGCGCTGACGTACGTGCAAGCCTTCCTCGCCCGGCCGCAGACTCCGGCTCAATACCGCGAGCGCGCACTGGCGCGCCAGGCGCTGATCGCGCACCGCCAGGGCCGGCGCGCCGAAGCGGAGAGCACCTGGAGCGCGATGGCGGAGCAGGGCAGCGACCCGGAGGTATTGGCCGACATCGTGCTCGGCTGCGCCGACGCCCAGACCCAGTGCGGCAAGGTGCTTGCGCGCGTCGGCCAGGTGACCGAGGCGGGCGACGGAAGACGCTACCAGCGGCTCAACTTTGCGCTCGGCAGCTACTACCTTCGGAAGAAGGACTACGCGCGCGCCATCTCCTACATGGAGGCCGGGCGCGACAAGAGCAACAAGAACAAGATCGAAGCCAATGACCCGGAAATGCTCGCCGGTCTGGCCGAGGCCTACTATCGGACAAAGAAATTCTCCGAAGGTCTCGAGATCTTTTTCGAGATGAGCAAGGAGTTTCCCGTGGTGCGCCAGATTCAGGAGGCGATGCAGGGCGTCTACTCCATGGAGCAGCGCAGCGCCGGCGACGTGAAGATACTTTGAGGAGTCGCGGGATGAAACATAACTATCAGAGTCGAAGCGAGGAGCGTATGAAACGGATCCTGACTATTGCACTATTGGGCGCGGCGACGGCGTTGTGCATTCCGGCGCATGCCGCACCGAAGGGGGACGGGCGCCCCGACGGCGGCGTCCTCAACTACAGCGAGTACGGCCGGCCGGCGACGCTCGACCCGATCACCAGCAACGAGACGATTTCGCTGCGCATCACGGAGCTCGTGTTCAACGGCCTGGTCGGCATCGACGAGAAGCAGGAAATCGTGCCCGAGCTGGCCGAGCGCTGGGAGGCGTCGAAGGACGGCCGCGTCTACACGTTCTTCCTGCGCAAGGACGTGAAGTGGCACCCGCGCGAGGGCGACGCGCCTAGGGCCTTTACCGCCGACGACGTGGTGTTCACCTACAACATCATGATGCACCCGAAGACCATCACGCCGCTCAAGGTGCGCTACGAGTTCATCGAGAAAGTCGAGAAGACCGGCGACTACACGGTGGTGTTCACGCTCAAGCGCCCGATCCTGAACGCGCTGGCGAAGTTCAGCTTCAAGATCATCCCCAAGCACGGCCCGGCGAACCCGCAGTACCTGACGCGCGAGGACCGGTTCGCCCACAGCCCGATCGGCACCGGCCCGTACATGCTCCAGACCGTAACCGGTGACGGCGAGGTGGTGCTGGTCTCGAACCCGGACTACTTCAAGGGCCGCGCGCACATCGACAAGTTCGTCGCCAGACCGTTCGCCGACCAGAACATCATGGCCCAGGCGCTGATGTTCAACGCCATCGACATGATCGTGCTGGTCAACCCGCGCAACCTGCCGGAGGTTCAGGGCGACAAGCGCTTCGTGCTGCAGCCGTACAACGCGTTGTCCTACTCGTTCTTCGGCTACAACGTGCGCAACCCGCTGCTCGCGGACCGGCGCGTGCGCCAGGCGATCACGACTGCGGTCAACCGCCAAGAGATGCTCGACTCGTTCTTCAACGGCCAAGGCACGGTCATCTCCGGCCCGTTCGCGCCCGGAAGCTGGGCATACAACCTCGACGTCAAGCCGTTGCCGTTCGGCCCGGAGCGAGCGCGCGCCTTGCTCACTGAGGCGGGCTTCAGGCCCGGCACGGACGGGATCATGGAGAAGGACGGCAAGAAGCTCGTGTTTTCGCTCAAGGTCCCCATCGAGAAGGAGAGCGAGGCGGTCAAGCGCGTCGTGCTCGCGTTCCAGAATTATCTCAAGGGCGCCGGCATGGCGATCACGGTCGATTTCAAGGAATGGCAGGCGTGGAAGGAGGACGTCTTCCTCGAGCACAACTTCGACATCATGTTTGCGTCCTGGGTGTTCGACGACTCGGCGGACATCTCGTCGCTGTTCCATTCGGCCGAAATCGGCGACTGGAAGAACAACTTCGGCGGCTATTCCAACCCCGAAGTGGACGGGCTGATCGTCGAGAGCAAGCTCACGCTCGACCACGAGAAGCGTCGGACGATCAACCGCAAGCTCCACGCGATCTTGGCCGAGGAGCAGCCCTACACTTTCCTTTGGACGCTCACCAACTACAGCGCGTACCACAGGAAGGTGCGGCGCGTGCAGATCCACCCGTACAAGTTCTTCTCGTTCGCCGACGAGTGGTTCATTCCCGCCAGCGAGCAGAAGTGACGCCGGCTACGGCGTCATCCTGAGCGAAGCGAAGGATCTGCTTTACGTAAAAAACAGATTCTTCGTCGCTACGCTCCTCAGAATGACAGGCACCGGAGGATGGGGTCCCCGTGAAGCTCGCCGCGATCAAGCCCGTCAGCCGCGTGCTCGCGCGCGAGCTCGGGATCACCGCGTTGTTGCTCTTCGGCGTGAGCGTGGTCGTGTTCGCCATTCTCTATCTCGCGCCCGGCGACCCGCTCAACGTTTTGCTCGAGGGCCAGTCGCCGCGCTCCGAGCTCGCCCTCGGCATGCGCGAGGCGCTCGGCGTACCCCGTACCTGGTACGGCCAGTACGCGGCGTGGTTCGGCAAGATGCTGCAGGGCAACTTCGGCAACTCGATCCGCACCGGCCTGCCGGTGCTGCCGGAGCTCGCGCGCGTCGGCGTCTACACGCTCACCCTCACGCTCGGCTCGCTCGCGCTCACGCTCCTGATCGCGGTTCCGATCGCGGTGCACGCGGCCGCGCACGGCGGCACCGCCGGCAACACCGCGGCGACCCTGGTCGCGTACGTCCTCTCGGCAGTGCCGGTGTTCTGGTTCGGCTACATCGTCGTCTACGTCTTCATCCATCAGTTCGGCATGTTCCCGCTGATCTCGGGGACGGCGGCAAAGCAGGAGCACGCGTGGCTGTATTTCCTCGTTCCGATCTTCGTGCTCGGGATCGCGAGCGGCACGCTCTCCGAAATGATCCGCCACCTGCGCGAGGAGTTGTCGCGGGTGCTGGCCGAAGACTACATCCGCACCGCGCGCGCCAAGGGAGCCGCGGTATGGCGCCATGCGTTCAAGGAGGGTTTCCTGATCCCGGTCACCGAGATCATGAGCGCCAAGATCCCGTTCCTGCTCGGCGGTGCGGTGATCGTCGAGCAGGTGTTCAACTGGCCCGGCATGGGGCGCATGGCCTGGCAGGCAGCGCAGGATCGCGACTTCCCGGTCATCATGGGCATCGCCCTCGTAGCCGCGGCGTTCGTGCGTCTCGGTAACCTGCTGCAGCGCGTCGTCTTCACCGCCGTCAATCCGCGCGCATCGAGAGAATAAGGCAGCGCATGCGTCGCTACGTCCAGACGCCCGGCCCCATCGGCGAGTTCTCGGAGCTCGCGCTTCGGCAGCGCGCGGAGCCGCTCGATCTCGTCTACGTGGGTTACGGCCTGCTGGTGGTGGCGGTGGTGGTGGCCTCGTACATGCTCGGCGCGTTCGGCTGGCTGCCCGATGATCCTCAAGCGATGAACGTCGGACTGATCAACGCGGCGCCATTCACCTCCGGGCATGTGCTCGGCACCGACTTCCTCGGGCGCGACCTGCAGGCGCGGCTGATCCTCGGCATCCAGGCCTACTTTCTCCCCGGACTGCTTGCGATCACGATTTCGGTCGTCGGCGGAAGCATTCTCGGCATCCTGGCCGGCTACCGTGGCGGCTGGTTCGACACGATCATCACCTACTTCGACAACCTGCTCGACTCGTTCCCGCGCCTGGTGCTGATCCTGCTCGTGATCGCCGCGTTCAAACCCGACATCTATTACGTCATGGTCGTAGTCGGCATTACCGGCATGCCGGTGATCGCCAATCTGATCGCGGGCAAGATCGCGTTTCTTCGACAGAAGAGCTTCATCGAGGCGGCGCATGCGCTCGGGTTGCCGGCGCACACGGTCATTCTCAAGCATATACTGTGGTTGAATTGCCGCGCCCTGCTCGTGATCCAGGCCACCCTCGGCATGGCCGAGGCGATTCTGGTCGAGACGAGTCTCTCCTACCTCGGCTTCGGGGTGCAGGAGCCCACGCCTTCATGGGGCAACATGGTTCAGGCCGGCGCGAACTATTTCCTGCAGGGCAACTTCTGGCCCTCGACCGCGCCGGCGCTCGCGATCCTCGCGACGATCCTCGGATTCCAGTTGCTCGGCGATGGGCTCAACAACCTGCTCGAGGGCAAGCGGAGGAGGTGATGGACGCGCCCCTGCTAGCCATCGAGAACCTGCGGACCTACTTCTACTCGCGCGCCAAGCGCGCTTTCATCCGCTCGGTGGACGGCGTGAGCCTTGGCGTCGCGCGCGGCGAAACCCTCGGCATCGTGGGCGAGAGCGGCAGCGGCAAGAGCGTCACCGCGCTCTCGGCCGCGGGTCTCGTTTCCGCCGGACCGGGCGTCATCAGCGGCCGCATCGACCTGTACTCGAACGGTGCACGGCGCAACCTGCTCGATGGTCTGGAGAACTACGCGCGCATCACGGAGCGGGATGGACGCGTCATGGAGGTGGAGAAGGACGAGCGCGGTTGGCGCAAACGCTCCGAGACATTGATGGCGGGCGTGCGCGGCAAAGAGATCGCCATGATCTTCCAGAATCCGCGCTCGGCGCTGAACCCTTACTCCACGATCGGAAAGCAGCTCGTGGAGACCATCCGCCTGCACACGAGCCTCAAGGGCGAAAGCGAAGCCAAGGAACGCGCGATCCACTGGCTCGAGCGCGTGCGCATCGATTCACCCAGGCTGCGCTTCGACAACTTTCCCTTCGGCATGTCCGGCGGCATGTGCCAGCGCGCCATGATCGCGATGGCGCTCTCCGCCGAGCCCTCGCTCCTGATCGCCGACGAGCCGACCACCGGCCTCGACGTCACCATCCAATCCCGCATCGTGGATTTGCTGGCCCAGCTCAAGACGGAGACCGGCATCACCACGCTTCTCATCAGCCACGACATCAGCGTGATCCAGCGTCTCTCGGATCGCATTGCGGTGATGTACGGCGGCACCGTGGTGGAGACCGGGCGCACCGCGGAGGTGCTCGCGCCGGAAGCGAGGGTGCGCCACCCGTACACCACGGCGCTGCTCGCCTCGATCCCGAGCGCGGAGACGATACGCCGGAAAAGCTATCTGCAGGCGATCGAAGGCGAGGTTCTCGATACCATCGAGGTGCCGCGCGGTTGCCGCTTCTACGGTCGTTGTAACCGCGTCACCGAGGCGATCCGCGAAAACTGCGCAGGTCTGGAGCCGCCGCTCGGCGAGGTCGCGCCCGGTCACAAGGTGCGCTGCTGGTTGTACCCGGCGACGGGGAAAGCATGAACCGCACCATTCTTGAAGTCACCGATCTGCGCAAGGAATACAGTCAGCGCCGCGGCCTGATCTCGATGCTGACCGGTCAGGGGCGCGTGATCCCGGCAGTGGACGGCGTGAGCTTTTATCTCAGGGAAAACGAGACCGTCGGCCTGGTCGGCGAGTCCGGCTGCGGCAAGACCACGATAGGACGCACGGTGCTGCGGCTGACCGACCCCAGCAGCGGGCGTGTCGTGTTCGACGGGCGCGACATCACCAACGAGCGCCCGAGCGACGGCGAAATCGCAATCCGCATCCGCGAGCTGCTGGAGCAGGTGAGTCTCAAGGACAGCAAGCTCGCGAACTTTCCCTCGGAACTTTCCGGCGGCGAGAAGCGCCGGGTGGGGATCGCGCGCGTGCTCGCGGTGCGCCCGCGCCTGATCGTTGCCGACGAGCCCACGAGCGCGCTCGACATCTCGATCCAGGCGCAGGTGGTGAACCTGCTGCGCGACCTGCAAAAAGACCTGGGGCTCACGTATCTGTTCATCTCGCACGATCTCCCGGTCGTGGAGCTGGTCAGCCAGAAGGTAGCGGTCATGTATCTCGGACGCATCGTCGAGATGGGTCTGGCGGAGAACATCGCGCACCAGCCGCGCCATCCCTACACGGGCATCCTGTGGTCGTCGCTCGCGGACAAGCAGACCACCGAGGTGAACCGGCGAGTGGACGACGTGACGGTCGAGCGCGAGCGCCGCACCTGGGGCGTGTTCGACTTCGAGCAGCCGGTCAGCGGCTGCCGCTTCGCCCCGCGCTGTCCCCTGTATAAAGACAAAGGCAGTCCCGCCGTTTGCACCGACCCCGCCTCCGAGCCGCAGTTGAGGGACGTGGGGCACGGGCACGTGGTGGCGTGCCATTTCGCGTAGCAGCTGAGGGGATATTCTCCCCCGCCCTACATATTGCGGCGGTATTGGCCTCCGACCTCGAACAGCGCCGAGGTGATCTGGCCCAGCGAGCAGCAGCGCACGGCTTCCATCAGCACCGCGAAGACGTTCTCGTCATTGATCACCGCCTGTTGCAGGCGTTTCAGCATCGGACCCGATTGGGTCATGTGCCGCTCGCGAAACTCGGCCAGGCGCCTGAGCTGAGATTGCTTTTCCTCCTCGGTCGAGCGGATCAGCTCGAGCCTGTGCGGGACCGGATTTGCGCGCGGATTGCGGAAAGTGTTCACGCCGACGATGGGATATGAGCCGTCGTGCTTTCGGTGCTCGTAGACCATCGATTCTTCCTGGATCTTGCCGCGCTGGTAGCCTGTCTCCATCGCCCCGAGCACGCCGCCGCGCTCGGCGATCGCCTCGAACTCCTTCAACACCGCTTCTTCGACCAGATCGGTCAGCTCCTCGACGATGAACGAGCCCTGGTTCGGATTCTCGTTCTTTCCCAATCCCCATTCCTTGTTGATGACGAGCTGGATCGCCATGGCGCGGCGCACCGACTCCTCGGTGGGCGTGGTGATCGCCTCGTCGTAGGCGTTGGTGTGCAGGGAATTGGTGTTGTCGTAGGTCGAGATCAGCGCCTGGAGCGTGGTGCGAATGTCGTTGAAGGCGATCTCCTGGGCGTGGAGCGAGCGTCCCGAAGTCTGCGAATGGAATTTGAGCTTCTGGCTGCGCTCGTTGGCGCCGTACTTGTCCCGCATCGCCACCGCCCAGATGCGCCGCGCCACGCGTCCGAGCACGGCATATTCGGGCTCCATGCCGTAGCTGAAGAAAAACGACAGGTTCGGCACGAAATCGTCGATCCTCATTCCGCGTGCGAGGTAGGCCTCGACGAACGTGAAGCCGTTCGCAAGCGTAAAGGCGAGCTGCGAGATCGGGTTCGCGCCGGCCTCTGCGATGTGGTATCCGGAGATCGATGCGGAATAGAAATTCCGCACGTCGTGGTCGATGAAGTACTCCTGGACGTCGCCCATCACCTTGAGCGAGAACTCGGTCGAGAAGATGCAGGTGTTCTGGCCCTGGTCTTCCTTCAAAATGTCCGCCTGCACCGTGCCGCGAACAGTTGAAAGTGTTTCCGCCTTGATCTCCCGGCGCTCGGCGGCCGTCGGCTCGCGACCGTTTTCTGCGCGGAACTTGTCCATCTGCTGGTCGATGGCGCAGTTGAGGAACATCGCGAGGATCGTCGGCGCCGGCCCGTTGATCGTCATGCTGACGCTCGTCGCCGGATCGCACAGGTCGAAGCCCGAGTAGAGCACTTTCATATCTTCGAACGTGGCGATGGATACGCCCGAGTTGCCGACCTTGCCGTAGATGTCCGGGCGCAGGTCCGGGTCGAAGCCGTAGAGCGTCACGGAATCGAACGCGGTCGAGAGGCGTTTCGCCGGCATGTCTTTCGACAGCAGATGGAAGCGGCGGTTGGTGCGGAATGGGTCGCCCTCGCCCGCGAACATGCGCGTCGGATCCTCGTTCTCGCGCTTG
>VBCJ01000179.1 GCA_005884335.1 Betaproteobacteria bacterium
CGTCATGGACGCGGCGCGCCAGGCGGGCTTTGGCCAGGTCGTGTTCGCGGTGGAGCAAGCAACGAAGTAGCGCGCAGCGCGCGTATGGAGGCCGCTCGGCCCACCTTTCTTGCCGCTGGCTTTGCCGCGCGTCACTGGTACCGGCTGAGCCCGGTGTCGGTGCTGCTGTTTCCGATAAGCCTCGTCTTTCGTCTGCTGGTAGCCCTGCGCCGTCTGCTCTTTCGCGCGGGCGCGCTGCCCTCGGTGCGACTTCGCGTTCCGGTGATCGTCGTCGGAAACCTGACGGTCGGGGGCACCGGGAAAACCCCGCTGATCCTCGCCCTCGCCGAAGCTTTGCGCCGCAGGGGGCTGCACCCCGGAATTCTCAGCCGGGGGTATGGCGGGACCGACGCCGGGCCCCGCGCGGTGAGCGCGGGAGAAGATGCCGCGCAGGTCGGCGATGAGCCTTTGCTGCTCGCCGAGCGTTCCGGGTGCCCGGTGTGGATCGGCGCGGATCGCGCGGCCGCCGCCCGCGCGCTGCTCGCAGTCCATGCTCGCTGCGACGTGATTCTCTGCGACGACGGATTGCAGCATTACCGCTTGCGGCGAGATTTCGAAATCGCGGTCGAGGATGAACGCGGTTTCGGCAATGGCTTGCTGCTTCCGGCCGGTCCTTTGCGTGAGCCGGCCGATCGCTGCGTCGATGCGACGGTGGTAAACGGGGCCGAGCCCTGGCCGGGCGCGTTCCGCATGCGGCTCACGCCGGCGGGTCTGTACCGAGTTGATGCGCATGCGGCCCCTTTGATGCAGTCCGAGCTTTCCGGAAAGAAGCTGCACGCGGTCGCCGGAATCGGCAATCCCGAGCGGTTTTTCGCGGGGCTTTCGCGCATGGGCCTCGCGTTCTCGGCCCACCCGTTTCCGGATCACCACGCGTTTCGGGCTGCAGATCTCGAGTTCGCCGATTGTGATTTCGTGCTGATGACCGAAAAGGATGCGGTAAAATGCCGCGACTTCGGCCGGCGCGACCTGATTGCGGTGCGCGTCGATGCCGAAATCGATCCTTCGTTGACGGAGCTCATTCTGGAACGAATTCATGGACGCGCGGCTTCTTGACATTCTCGTCTGCCCGATCTGCAAGGGGCCGCTCGTCTATCGCAGGGCGCAGGCCGAGTTCATCTGCAAAGCCGACCGCCTCGCGTTCCCGATTCGGGACGATATTCCGGTGATGCTCGAAGAGGAGGCGAGAAAGCTGCGCCCCGAGGAAGAAGTGAACGAGTGAACGGGGAGGCGGCGGCCCAAGATCCTTAGCATGTCCTTCACCGCCATTATCCCGGCGCGATTCGCATCCAGCCGGTTTCCCGGAAAGGCGCTCGCCGATATTGGAGGCAGGCCCATGGTCGTGCGAGTCGCCGATCGGGCGCGAGAAAGCGGCGCGCGCGGCGTATACGTGGCCACCGACCACCGCGACATCGCGGCAGCGGTAGAACGGTGCGGCCATCAGGCCGTAATGACCCGCGGCGACCATGCCACGGGCACTGACCGGATCGCGGAGGTTGTGGAGCGTCTCGGGCTTGCGGCGGACAGCCTGGTCGTAAACGTCCAGGGCGACGAGCCGATGATCGAACCGGGCCTCATACGTGCAGTAGCGACTCTGCTTGCGGATACGCCGGAAGCGGCGATGGCGACAGCCTGCCATTCGATCCGGGACTTGGGTGAGCTGTTCAATCCCAATGTCGTCAAGGTCGTTCTCGATCATGCGGGACTGGCGCGTTATTTCAGCCGGGCTCCGGTCCCCTGGGCCCGGGATGCTTTCGAGGCTTCCGCGCGGGATCTGCCGGAGGGGCTTCCTTGCTATCGGCACATCGGCATTTATGCCTACCGCGCCGATTTCCTGCGTACCTATCCGCGGCTCGAACGCTCGCCGCTTGAGGAGTTCGAGGCGCTTGAACAGCTGCGCGCGCTCTGGCACGGCTACGCCATCGCCGTAGCGGTGCGACAGGATGCATCGCTTCTTGGCGTTGATACGCCCGAGGATCTGGAACGCGTGCGGGCGCTGTTTGACCGCGTGGGTCACAAACGGTAAGGTCATCTCGTCGGATAGGTTCTTCGCCGCGATCCCGGGGGACAACAATGAGACTAATTCTTTTGGGACCGCCGGGCGCCGGTAAAGGCACCCAAGCGAGCTTCATCAGGGAACGCTTCCGCATTCCGCAAATCTCAACGGGGGACATGTTGCGCGCCGCGGTAAAAGCGGGCACGCCGCTCGGTCTTGCGGCAAAGAAGGTCATGGACGCGGGGCAGCTTGTTTCCGACGACATCATCATCGGGCTGGTGAAGGAACGGCTGAAGCATCTGGATTGCAAGAAAGGCTACCTGTTCGACGGTTTTCCGCGCACCATTCCCCAGGCGGAAGCGATGGGTACATCCCGGCTCGGGGCGCGTCTACCATGTCAAATTCAATCCGCCGAAGACAGCGGGTAAGGACGACGTTACGGGTGAGCCGCTGATTCAGCGAGACGACGACTGGGAGGAGACGGTTAGGAAACGGCTCGAGGTCTACCGCAAGCAGACGCGGCCGCTCGTGGACTACTATTCGAATTGGGCCGCGCAGGGTGACCCGCGTGCGCCGAAGTATCGGAAAATCTCGGGTGTCGGCTCGGTCGCGGAGATTCGCGATCGGGTGTTTGCCGCGCTCAAGTAACGCACGCGCTGCCATGAAGCCAAAAAATGCGCTCTATGCTCAATCAGGCGGGGTGACCGCTGTCATCAACGCGAGTGCCGCGGGCGTGATCGAGACCGCGCGCAAGCACACAAACCGCATCGGCAAGGTCTACGCCGGCCGCGACGGCATCATCGGCGCGCTCACCGAGGACCTGATCGACACCAGCCGCGAACCCGCATCGGCGATCTCCAGGCTCAAGACCACGCCGGGCGGTGCGTTCGGCTCATGCCGCTATAAGCTGAAAGGTATCGATGAAAACCGGGCACATTACGAGCGCCTGATCGAGGTATTCCGGGCCCACGACATCGGCTACTTCTTCTACAACGGCGGCAACGATTCCGCGGATACCGCCTGGAAGATCTCGCAAGTCGGCGAAAAACTTGGATACCCGCTCATCTGCGTAGGCATTCCCAAAACCGTCGACAACGATCTTGCGATCACCGATAACTGCCCGGGCTTCGGGTCGGTCGCGAAATACGTCGCGACCTCGATCCGCGAAGCGAGTTTCGACGTCGCCTCGATGTCGAAGACCTCCACTCGGGTCTTCGTCATGGAAGTGATGGGCCGGCACGCGGGGTGGATCACCGCCGCCTGCGGCCTCGCTGCCGACCCGGAGGGCCTGCGCAACAGGGACGGTAACTTTCTCTCCGAGACCGGTCTGAAGGACGCCTTCGGCCATTCGCAACTGGGCGGCGCGGGCGAGATCGTCGCGAAGCTCGTCAAGGACCGTCTGAAATACAAATATCACTGGGCGCTCGCCGACTACCTGCAGCGCTCCGCCCGCCATATCGCATCCAGAGTGGACGTCGAACAATCCTACAAGCTCGGCGCGGCCGCGGTGAAGCTCGCCCTTGCCGGGAGGAACGCGGTGATGCCGATCATCGAGCGCGTTTCGAACACGCCCTATCGCTGGCGCATTGCCGTTGCGAAACTCGCCGACATCGCCAACAAGGAAAAGATGATGCCGCGCGATTTCATCACCGAGGACGGGTTCCACATCACGCGCAAATGCCGCACCTATCTCTCGCCGCTGATCCAGGGCGAGGCGCCGCCGCCATACAAAAACGGATTGCCCGATTACGTGAAACTGAAGAACACACCTGTTCCCAAGAAGCTTCCCGCCTTCAGGCTTTAGCTTCTTCGCTGCTGCTATAATTCCGCGCCCTTCATCCATTCGGGCCCGGGACAAGGGCTTCATTCAGGGGAGAAATTTATGAGCGGAGGTCTCTGGCTAGCCTTCATCTGCGGCGCGGCGGCACTTGCCTACGGGGGCTGGCAAATATCCTGGATCCTGCAGCAACCGACCGGCAACGATCGCATGCGCGAGATCGCGCAGGCCATTCAGACAGGAGCCATGGCCTACCTGAACCGCCAATACACGACCATCGGCGTCGTCGGCGTGATCCTGTTCCTGGTGATCGGCCTCGTTCCAGGTCTCGGTTGGGCGACCGCTTGGGGATTCGCGGTCGGTGCGATCCTGTCGGGCGCGACCGGCTATATCGGAATGAATATCTCGGTTCGCGCCAACGTCCGTACCGCTGAGGCTGCACGGGTCGGGCTCAACGAAGCGTTGACGCTTGCTTTTCGCGGCGGCGCGATCACGGGCCTCCTCGTCGTGGGCCTCGGCCTGCTCGGCGTTGCGGGCTATTACGCGATCATGGCGACTTCAGCTGCGCCCGGTGCCGCATACAGTGACGTCATCAAGCCGCTCGTGGGCCTTGGATTCGGCGGATCGCTTATTTCGATCTTCGCTCGGCTCGGAGGCGGCATCTTCACCAAGGGCGCCGATGTCGGCGCGGACCTGGTCGGCAAGGTGGAAGCGGGCATTCCCGAGGACGACCCGCGCAATCCCGCGGTGATCGCCGACAACGTCGGCGACAACGTGGGGGACTGCGCCGGCATGGCCGCAGATCTCTTCGAGACTTTCGCCGTGACGTTGATCGCCACGATGCTGCTCGGTGCGCTGATGGTCAAGACCGCTTCCGACGCGGCGCTCATCTATCCGCTCGCATTGGGCGGCGTATCGATCATCGCTTCCATTATCGGCTGCATGTTCGTCAAAGCGCAGCCGGGCAAGAAGATCATGAGCGCGCTTTACCGCGGACTCATCGTCGCCGGCGTGCTCGCCGCGATCGCCTTTGTCCCGGTGACCTACTGGATCATGGGCGATGTAGTGAAGGACGTACCGTTTGAGATTCGCGGCTCCCAACAGATGATCACGATCTGGCACCTTTGGGGAGCGGCACTCGTCGGCTTGGTGCTGACTGCGCTCATGGTGGTCATCACCGAGTACTACACCGCAACCGAGTATTCGCCGGTACGCCACGTCGCGCAGGCCTCGACCACCGGGCATGCGACGAACATCATCGCGGGTCTGGGCGTATCGATGAAGGCGACCACCTTGCCCGTGATCGCCGTGTGTGCGGCGATCCTCGTCGCCTACACGCTCGCCGGGCTCTACGGCATCGCGATCGCCGCGACCTCGATGCTGTCGATGACCGGGATCATCGTCGCGTTGGACGCCTACGGCCCGATCACCGACAACGCGGGCGGCATCGCCGAGATGGCGGATCTTCCCGACTCGGTTCGTGCCATCACGGATCCGCTGGACGCCGTCGGCAACACCACCAAAGCGGTGACCAAGGGTTATGCCATCGGCTCGGCAGGCCTCGCAGCGCTGGTGCTCTTTGCCGACTACACCCACGCGCTCGATCACGCGGGCA
>VBCJ01000180.1 GCA_005884335.1 Betaproteobacteria bacterium
GTCGTCGCGAGTCGCGACGTCCTGAAGCAATACACGCTCGCCAACGGCGTCCTCTCCGCTTTACCGGCGCTCCAGGCAGGCGATGTGTTCGGCTTCCCCGGGGCGACGCCTGCGATTTCCTCGAACGGCGCGACGAACGGCATCGTCTGGGCATTGGATACGAGCAACAACGGCACTGGCAATAGCCCGGGCAACGGACCGGCGATTCTCTTCGCCTACGATGCGACAAACCTCGACAAGCTGTACAGCAGTCCGACAAGTGGCGCAGAGGCCGCGGGCGACGCCGTGAAATTCGCCGTGCCCACGATCGCCAACGCCAAGGTCTACGTGGGCACGCAGACCGATCTGAGCGTGTTCGGCCTGCTGCCGAATTGACGATCCCGGCCGGGATCGTCGTCCTCAGCGCTATGAAAGGTACCGCGTCGAGCATCGAAGCGTGTATACAGCGTATCGCGCCGCGGCTGGTGCTCGCCGCGTGCACGATCTGCGCGTTTCCCCCCACCGCCGCCGCCGATCTCCATCCGGACGATCTTATCGCTCCCGAGCGACGCCGCGACCAGTTCCCAAAGGATTTCGGCTACGCGGCCTTCCCCTACCCTTACCGGCTGCCGGGCATCGGATCGGGCCTGAGCCTCGCGGCCGCCGCGTTCAACATCGCCGACACCTACACCGATGCCTACGGCATCGTATTCGCCGGAGACGTGAAAGGAGGTGCGGCCGGCGTCGGCGACATCCATCTCATCCCGCGAACCCTGATCCTCGATCTCGGCTACAGCGCGATCAGCAAGGCGGCGTTCCAGAGCTACGCCCAGCGCGGCATGAACACCGGGAAGGACGACTTCCGCCTGCTCGAAGTGGGCGATACCGAGTACTACGGCGCGCGCATGACCGCCACGTTTCTCGACCGCCGCCTCGAGCTCCACGGGGCCTGGTACGAGGGCGCCTCGCGGCTGAAGAGCATCCGCGACAAGGAGGGCAATCTGATCCTCCAGGCGCTGGACCCGCCGCGCGACCGCGGCCATACCACGCTCCTCGGAGCCCGCTTCGATCTCACCGACGACTACACCGATCCGCGGCGGGGCTTGAGGCTCGACATCACGCGAACGCAGTCGCCCCCTCGCGGCTCCGGGCCCGACTATTTCGTGATGGACTACAACACCACCGCCTACATTCCTTTCAGGCGGCGCGATACGCTGGCGCTCAACCTGCTGCGCTCCGACGCGTTCGTCACCCGCCAGGGAGAAACGGACCCGGCGGCGCTGCAGCAGCAACTGGGTCTGAATTGCGCCGGTGTCGCCGATCCCACCCAACAGCAATTCTGCAACGAGGTGATCGACACCACGATCGCGAACAACAAATTCGGCACCGCCACCTCGCTCGGCGGATTCGACCGGCTGCGTTCCTATCCTCAGGGACGTTTCAAGGGTGCGCATACCGGTTTCTTCGGCGCCGAATACCGATGGAACCTGACCGACGAAAGAACGCCTTTCGACATCTTCGTCATGAAGAGCGTGCGCACTTCGATCCAGATCGCCTTCTTCTACGAGACCGGCGTCACCTCGGACACCCGCAGCGACCTCTACGCGCGGAAGAGCATGCGCGACTCCTACGGAACCGGACTGCGGATCGTGACCGCCTCCGGCGTGGTCCTGCGGGGCGACGTCGCGCACGGCAAGGAAGGCTTCAACGTCGCGATCTTCATCGGCTACCCGTGGGAGCTTTAGAAAACCAAACTCAATCGCACCGCGCGGTCATTCCGCCGTCGACGACGATCTCGGTTCCGGTGATGAAGCGAGCCTCGTCGGAGGCGAGGAACAGCGCCGCGTTCGCGGTGTCCCGCCCGTCGCCCTCGATCGCTAGCGGGATGCGCTTCCGGCGTTGCGCGAGGAGCGCCTCCACGTCGCCTCCGGCGCGCTGCTTCGCCAGGCGCGCCTCCACCATGGGCGTATGCAGCTGGCCGGGGACGACCGTATTCACGCGTATCCCCCGCGCCGCGTACTGCACCGCGACGACTCGCGAGAACTGGATCACCGCGGCCTTGGTCGCCGCGTAGCCGACCTGCGCGCTACCGGTGAAGCGGATGCCCGAGGTCGAAGCGATGTTGACGATCGCCCCGCCGCCCTGCTTCTCCATCACAGGAAGCACGTGCTTGCAGGCGAGGAACACGCTCTTCAGGTTGAAATCCACCTGCGCGTCCCAGACTTCCTCGGACATCTCCACCGGGCCGCCCGGGGCCGAGCCGCCGACGTTGTTGACGAGCACGTCGATCCGGCCGTAGGCCTTCAGGCACGCCTCGACCATCGCGGCGACGTCGTCTGCGCGCGTGACGTCGCACAGGTGGGTCGCGATCGCTCCTCCCGCTTTTTTCACCCGTTCCACGGTTTCGCGCAGCCTCTCGGCGTCGCGATCCACGGCAAACAGCTTCGCGCCTTCTTCGGCGAAGCGCACCGCGGTCGAGCGCCCGTTGCCCCAGCCCGGGCCCACCGCGCCCGCGCCGGTGACGATCGCAACCTTGTCCTGCAGTCGCAGGGTCATGGTTTGAGCTTTCGGGGAAAGCGGTAGAAGCGCTTCGGGTTCTCCACGAGCAGCGCGCGCCGCTGCGCTTCTGAGGGCGCGATCTCCGACAGCAGATCGACGAGCACGCCGTCGTCCGGGACCGCGGCGAGGTTCGGATGCGGCCAGTCGGAGCCCCAGAGCGTGCGCTCGGGAAATTCCGCGACGAGCGTGCGCGCGAAGGGAATCGCATCTTCCCAGGGCGCGGCCTCCCGCGAAATGCGCTCCGAGCCGCTCACCTTCACCCAGAAGCGCGGGTCGCGCATGAGATCGAGCAGGCGCCGGAAGGCCGGCTGCTCGAGGCCGAGCGAGGCATCCACGCGCCCCATGTGATCGATCACCACGGGCACGGCGGAGCGCTTCAGCCAAGGGGCGAGCTCCTCGATGAGCGAAGCGTCGAAATGCACCTGCAGGTGCCAGCCGAGCTTCGCCAGGCGGGCGCTCAGATCGATTGCCGCTTCGATTCCCGCGCCCTTGCCCAGGTGCTTCATGAAGTTGAACCGCACGCCGCAGAACCCGAGCGCATCAAGGCGACGGAGCTCGGCGTCTTCCACCGTCGCGGGAACGAGCGCGACGCCGCAGTAGTCGCCTTTTTTCGCGGCGATCGCATCGGCGACGACCCGATTGTCGAAGCCGTGGCAGGTGGACTGGACGATCACGCAGTGCCCGATGCCGAGCATGGCGTGCAGCGCGAAGAGTTTCTCCTTGGGCGCATCGGCAGGCGTGAAGGGCCGGCTCTCGGCGAACGGAAAAATCACCTTCGGTCCGAACACGTGCACGTGCGCGTCGCAGGCTCCGGCCGGCAATTTCAGTTTCGGCCGGCAGAGGAAGGCGGCGTATTCCGCCGGCGTCGACGGGAAGGCGATCCCGCTCACCTTGGCGAACTGATCGAGAAGAGCGGGCGAGCGCAGCGCCGCGACCGCAGCGTCGTGAATCCGCTTGAGAACGGCGGGCGGCGTCGCTGCCGGCGCCACCAACCCGTACCAGTTGTCGGAGATTACCTTCGGGTAGCCCGTCTCGGCGGTGGTCGGGACACCGGGCAGCGACGGCGCCCGCTTCGCGCTCGTCACGGCTAGCGCCTTGAACTTGCCCGATTGAATGTGCGGGAGCACCACCGGAATATCGAAGATCCCCATGTTGACCTGCCCACCCAGCAGGTCGCTCACCGCGGGCGCAGCCCCCTTGTACGGCACGTGAAATAGATCGACACGCGCCTCGGCCTTGAGCAGCTCGCAGGCGAGATGCGTGATGCCTCCCGCGCCGGCGGATCCGAAATTGATCTTCCCGGGGTTCGCTCTTGCGTAGGCGATCAG
>VBCJ01000181.1 GCA_005884335.1 Betaproteobacteria bacterium
CGACGCGCGTGTTGGCGGCGATGTTGAGGAGCGGCATCGCGTGCATGTTGTGAAAGCCCGGGCTGATGCGCTCCAGCGCGTCGATGAGGGCGTTCTGCGCGCGGGCGACGCCGATCAGGATATCGGCGAGGTGCTCGGTGGTGAGGTTCATGGCTCCTCCTGGCGGGGTCTGGATGCGGCGGGATCAGGATCATAGCACCGCCGGGGAGCGCATTCAGCCCCTTGCAAGGTCCCAACCGTGAATTCCTGATAGAAAGACCCATAAAAAGCGTTGGCACGCTAGTTGCATCGCGTTAGCGTGTAGGGAGGCCCGGTCTTGCGCGGCTGCGAACGGGCGGGCTTCACTGGATAGGGAGATTCGGCAATGCCCGACCTAAAGCTTGTCTTTGTGCGCGCGCTCGCCGCTTCGTTCGCGGTATTTTTTCTCACTGCCGCGGTTGCCGCGCCCGGGGAGACCGTGCTCCTCGTGGCGAAACGCCAGCTCGAGGACCCGATCTGGGGCTCCACCATCGTGCTCGCCAAACCCATCGAGGGCGGCGGCCACGTCGGCTTCATCGTCAACAAGCCGACGAAAATGAGCCTCGCCGAGCTTTTCCCCGAGCACGAGCCCTCGAAGAAAGTCGCCGATCCGCTCTTTCTCGGCGGCACCGTGAACATGAACCTCGTCTTCGCCCTGGTGGAGGAACACGGGAGCAGGAAGGACGGCTCGATCCGCATCGCGCCGGATATCTTCCTCGCCTACGACACCAAGGCGGTCGACCGCATCATCGAGTCGGAGTCCGACCACGCGCGTTTTTTCCTCGGGCTGGTGGTGTGGCGCCCGGGGCAGCTCGACGACGAGCTCGACCGCGGCCTGTGGTACGTCGACGAGCCCGAGGCGAAGCTCGTGCTGCGCAGGAAAACCGACGGCCTCTGGGAGGAGCTGTTGCTGCGCCTGGAGGCGCGGGCGAATACAATTTAGGCGAGGAACGCAGGGAGAGCGGCGGCTCCTGTCATTCCGAGCACGAGTCGCCCGGGCTTTTGACAAGCAGTCGAGTCGTCGGTATGATTTATTCATACCGTCACAGTTCCGACCCTGCACCTCCGACCATGGCTACCGCAGTCAAGAAAACGATCTCCCTTCCCGCAGAGCTCGCTCGCGATGCCGAGGCGCTCGCCAAGGCCGAAGGCAAGACCCTGAGCGCCGTCATCCAAGATGCGCTGCGGCAGACTCGCGTCGAACGGCGGCTGCAGGAGCTGCGCGGCATGCAGGGCTACTGGAGCCGCAAGGCGCGTGATCGTGGAATTCTCACCGAGCGGGATCTCGAGCGCCATCTGCGTGGGTGAGGGGGACTAAACTGCGGGTCGTGTTCGACACGAACATCCTCGTGTCTGCCCTTGTGTTTCCCGGCGGCCGCGGCGAGGACGCCCTTCGCCGAATCATCGAAGAGAGAGACGAGCTGGTTCTCTCCAAGCCGATCATCGACGAATTGCTCGGGATTCTCGGGCGCAAGTTCGCGCGCGACGCGGAAGAGCTTGCCCACGCGGCCGTGTTCCTCTCCGAGCTGGCTCTCACGGTCAAACCGCGACGGCGACTTCACGTCGTGCAGGACGAACCGGACAACCGCATCCTCGAGTGCGCAATCGCAGGCCGGGTCGACGCCGTTGTCACCGGAGACCGCGCCTTGCTAAAGCTCCGCGAGTACCGGGGCGTGCGTATTCTGAGCCTGCGCGAATATTTGGATGGGGCCGCCGGAAACGAAACGTGATACGGCCGCTGAGGGCCTTGGGCGCGCAATAGCTGAGCGCCAAGAGAGCAACAGCTTCGCGCTCCTCCTGGAGGTCGGGCTACTGCGCTTCTATCCCCGCGCGCTTCAGCAGCGCGGGCACAATCTTCCGTCACCGGATTCATTCCTCGCCCCACAAGGGCTTGCTCAAGGCTGCCGAGGAAAACATCAAGTTGAAGCTCACGCTGACGCGGCTCTCGCCGCCGGCGTTGGCATCGACGGAGTGCTGCAGATACGAAGGGAAGACGAGCAGCGTGCCGTTTTTGACCTTGACCACGACTTGATCGGTGTTGACGCCGGTGAGCTCCGTGACGGGCGGCCGGAGAACGCCGGTCTGGCTGCGCGGGTCGTGGAAGTTGATCGTGTCCGCGCCGGGGAAGGTGCGCACGTAGTACACGGCGCTCAGGTAGTTGTTGGGGTGGCTGTGCGCGCGGTGCGCAGCTCCCGGTGCATACAGGTTCGCCCAGCACCCCGTGATCTCGATCGCTTCATCGCCGATTTTCAGGAACTGCAGCACGCCGGCCGCCGTGCGGCGGACGCAGCCGCAAAGCTCGCGCAGCTCCTCGCGCCCGTGCAGGGCATGGCCCGACTGCCAGGCTTCGCCGGTCTTCAGCTCGGGCAAGCCCTGCCGCAGCGAGCGCAGCAGCTCGAGTGCGCTTGCGGCTATCGCTTCGTGCACCCCGGCCCGAAGCTGGGTTTTCCATACCAGGGTGGGGAACAGCGAAAAGACGTCCGAATCCTCGATCCACGATTGCTTGCCCGATATCGCCATGGAGCCCCCGCGAGCGGACCCGGACTACTGCGCCTCGATCCCCGCGCGCTTCAACACCGCAGCCCAGCGCGCGATCTCGGAGGCGATGAACGCGCCGAACTCCTCGGGTGAGCCGGCTGCCGGAATCGCGCCCTCGTTGTCCAGGCGCGCGCGAAGCTCGGGCGTCTGCATGATGCGGCGGATCTCGGCGTTCAGCTTGGCCACGATGGCCCCCGGCGTTCCCGCCGGCGCGACGATTCCGTACCAGCCCGATGCGTCGAATCCCTTCACGCCCGATTGGTCGAGCGTCGGGATCTGCGGCAGCGACGGCAGGCGCGTCAATCCGGTCACCGCGAGCGCGCGCAGGCGCCCCGAATTCACGTGCGGCATCACCGCCGGCGCGCCGTTGATGCCCATCGAGAGCTGCCCCGAGATGAGGTCGGTGAGCATCGGCCCCACGCCCTTGTAGGGCACGTGCAGGATGTCGGTGCCGGTGGCGAGCTTGAAGTATTCGGTGGTGAGGTACGAGGTGCTGCCTGAGCCTGCCGAGCCGTAGGTGAGCTTGCCGGGGTTCGCGCGCGCCTCACCGCGAGCGTGCCGAGCTGCCCCATCAGGAGCGTGTAGCCGTCGGGTGCCGCCTTCGCCGCCGCCTCCGAGCCGATCGAGCCGCCCGCGCCGGAGCGGTTGTCGATCACCAGCGGCTGCGAGAGGCCCTCGGCGAGCTTGTGCGCGAGCGCGCGCGCGAGGATGTCGGTCGAGCCGCCGGGCGGGAAGGGCACGACGAGGCGGATCGGGCGCGAGGGGTAGGGCTGGGCGCGGTCCTCGGCCGCGCTCGCGGTGGCGAGCAGGAGCGCCAAGGCTGCAGACAGGAAGCGGGCCATCCCGAGCAACGCCGGACAGCGAATCCAGAAAGCTATTTCATCAGAAATAGGTTCGCAACAGGATGCGCGTCAAGGTGCCCGAGCTGTACCCGTTGGCCGAGCTGTTCAGGGTCGGAAAATCGGAGAGGTTCGTTTTTTGTGAAAACCTGGCGTACTGCAGGCCCACATCCAGTCCGATGCTGAATCGCTTGGCGAAGAAGTGCTGGACCCCGAAGGTGGGACTCAGCATCCAGGCGTGCGAAGCGGCGTTCTGAGTGCCGGTTCCGAAATCGAATCGATCTTTCGATCTGCTGTAGCCGATTCTTCCCCCCACATAGCTCTCGAACGACTGTCCAAGGTCCTTGCGAACATAGATCCCCGTCGACAGGGTCACGACGTGGAAAGTTTCCTGGTTGCTCGAGGTCCTGAAGAAACTCAGCTCGGGCTCGACAGTCAGCGACTCCAGCCTTACCGGTGCCGTCACCGTCGAGCCTTGACCGCTGAAAAGCACACCCACGCCGTAATCGGCGGCCGACGCGAGCGGAATCTGCACGGTGAGGGCCGCGATCCCGGACAACAACGCGACACGTACGGCCCCCTTCGCATGCTTCACGCAACTTTTTCTCGATTTCATTTCCGGGTCTCCCTTCCAAGTTATTTTATCGATTCACGCATTACGCAATTGCGTCGCCATCGGGGCTCACGCGGGCCGCGCGCGGACCGGCCAGTTTTCGCAAAGGCATGGCGGGGCGGCGTCGACCGCCACCGCCGCACCCTCACTGAATCATGTTGTCGGTGACCAGGAGAATCCGGCCATCGAGGGTTCGAAAAGCCACTCCGTTGCTACCCCAGCGGACGAGATCAAACGCGTACGCATCGTGCGCAAGGGCTGGAATATCCGCCATTCCCAAGGGCGCGAATGTGTTCCTGTCGTAGGCGATGAGCTTCCAGATGCCGCGATTGACCAGGAAATATACGCGGCTCGAGACCGTATCGGGGATCATCGAAACCTGAAATACTCGATCCCCCATGGGAAATGCGCCACGCATGCTCAGCGTTTCGGGGTCCAGTGCCCCGCCGCCTACCCCAAAGAGCAGGCCTCTGTCGAACCTGGCTGCTCCGCCCGGCGAAGCGCCTCGCGTGCTGTCGACGGCACGGACGCCGGAAGCGTCGACGCTCATTCTGGAAAGGGATGCTCCGCTGGACTTGGTTTCGATTCCATAAAGACGCGAAGCCGTAGCGGAGAACCTGATCTCGTCGTTGGGAGCAAAACGACCCACCACCGCGGGGCGCGCGACCCCATCGTCATAGACTACGAGGTCATAGTTGTAATAATTGAAGAACTGTCGGGACACGGCGATCGAGCCGGGGCTTCCCGGCAGTACAGCCATGTCTTCCACGGTTAGAGGTCCGAATGTGGGATCACTGCCGAGCTGAAAGGGGGTGCCCGGCGCTCGCGCGGCAATGTCGACGCGCTGCACCGCGGCGCCGCTGTTCACTCCCACGTACAGGTACTGGCTGTTGTCGGAAAGTGCGAGCGCGCCGGGACCTACCTCGACGGAAATGGACGCTCCGACGGTTCCCGCGAGCGGATCGATCTCGGTCACGGTATTTGCGAGGGCGGCTGAGCTCGACGGGACGCTGGCGTAGAGCACTTTCCTGAGGGGATCGCTCACGATGCTGCTCGTCGAGAGGGTGACAGTGCGGATGGCCGTGTTTCGGCTCTCTCCCGTCATCGTGAATTGAGCGAGCCCCGAAGC
>VBCJ01000182.1 GCA_005884335.1 Betaproteobacteria bacterium
GCTCCCTTCGTCCTGCACCTCAATGCTGCCTTGCAGAAACAGCGCATGCCGGTTGATCGCGGGCTTCTCCTTTAGCCTGATCCCTTCGGGCGAGTAAGGCGTCGCGGTGGCGCGAAGCCCGTCGCCCGCGAGCCGTTCGAGCGCCGCTTCGCGCGAGATCTTCAGCGGATTCACGCGGAGGTCGAGCGGCGCGTTCTGCAGCAGGCCCTTCGCCAGCGCGAGCAGCGCGCTTTCGTCGTAGCGGGCGCGCAGGCGCTCGATAGCCCAATCGGGAAGCTCGCACTCGACCTCGAAGGTCTTCGGTGCGGCCGCTTCGCGTTTCATCTTCAGCGGATTCACGCGGAGGTCGAGCGGCGCGTTCTGCAGCAGGCCCTTCGCCAGCGCGAGCAGCGCGCTTTCGTCGTAGCGGGCGCGCAGGCGCTCGATAGCCCAATCGGGAAGCTCGCACTCGACCTCGAAGGTCTTCGGTGCGGCCGCTTCGCATTTCACCGAAGCGAGCCACTCTGCCTCGTCGCCGCGCAACCAGGGTTCGAGCTCGCGCAAGTTCGCTCCGAGGAGCGCCGTCCAGGTCGCGAGCGCAAGACGCCGCGGACTCTGCGTCACCGCGACGCGCTCGAGAAGGCGCCGGCGCCTGAGCGCCGCGTACACCGAATCGGCGATCGTGGCGCGGTCGCGCCGGCCGATCTTGGGGTGGCTGCGGAAAAACGCCGAGAGCGTCGCATCGGCGGGTTGTTCGAGCGGCAGCGCGACCGCAAAGGCCGCCGTGCACGCATCGAGCAGCGGGCGCGAAAAGCGCGTCACTTGCCGATGCGCGTGACGACCTGGTCGGAGCGCGTGCCGTCCGAATCCACGACCAGGACGCGCACCGGCAGGAAATCGCGCTCGGCGGCGAACCAGATGTCGGTCGCCTTGTCCTCGGGTCCATCGCGCAATTTCGCGATGTGCAGCGTCTGCATTTCCCCTACGGGCGTGGTGAGCTTCTCGGTACCGACGACGGTGAAGCGGAATGGAGTCAGCCCCCGCCCGTCCGCGCGCGTCACGTCGTATTCCTTGCCCTTGGGCGGGACGAATGCAAAGCTGTAGGCGAGGCTCAAGGGGTCCTGTGCGGTGCCCTGCATCTGGAGAGTCTCCGCCTTCCCCTTGCGCTCCTGCGTCACCGACCGCGCGTCCCAATCGAATTTGGCCGACACCGCCCAACCTCCGGGGCGCTCGTCACGGAATTCATCGGGACGCAGCCCTTGCGGCGTGATGTGGCCGCGGCTCGTGCGTTTCAAGACGCCGAACAGCGCCAGGATTCCTCTCCCCCTCCCTTCGGAGGTGATCGCGTAGGTGCGGCCGTCGTGCTCGAGTGTTTCCGAAACGTCCACAAGAACCGTGCCGTTGCGTTTCAACTCGTAGGTGAGCGTGAGGCGTTCGGGCGGGACCGCCTGGACCATGGCAGCCCACAGAGCGAGCACCGCAAGACCTGCTCGGCGGAACGGACTGGAGATCATTCTTCGACGAGCAGTGCCTGTCGAGCGTCGGACCCGTCAACTCGCACGATGCCGTTCTCGACCGCGAGCCGGCCCTCGACAAACCAACGTATCGCGAGAGGATAGATCCGGTGTTCCTGGTGCAACACCCGCGCGGCGAGCGTCATTTCGGTGTCCCTGGCGTGCACGGGCACTGCCGCCTGCGCGATGATCGGGCCGTGATCGACCTGCGGCGTGACGAAGTGCACCGTGCAGCCGTGGAGCTTCACGCCCTCCCGAAGAGCGCGCCGGTGCGTGTGCAACCCGGGAAACGCCGGCAGCAGCGAAGGATGGATGTTGACCATCCGACCCGAGTAGTGCCGCGCGAAATCGCCGCCGAGGATACGCATGAAGCCGGCAAGCGCGACGAGGTCGGGCGAATGCCGTTCGATCGCCGCCTCGAGCGCGGCGTCGAACGCCCCGCGCGAGGAAAACTCGCGCTCATCGACCACCTGCGCGGGAATGCCCGACTGCGCGGCAAATTTCAGTCCCGCGGCATCGGGACGGTTGCTGATCACGGCGGCGACCCTCGCGGGAAGCCCCGCGCGCACGATCGCCTCCATGTTGCTGCCCCGGCCCGAGATCAAGATGACGATGTTCTTCACGCAGCTATTCTACCGCTCGGGTTTGTCGATCCGATTCCTGCCGAAGCGGCGGGGCATATCGCTACTCCTTCGGAGCAGCCGCGGCAGCGGGTTGCGGGAATCCCGGCAGCGGCTGTAGGCCGTCGGCTTCGAACAGTTCCTGTAGCTGCGCCGCAGCTTCCCTGGAAGTCTGGATGAGCTGCGCCTCATCGTGCTGGACCGCGTACTGCGCTTCGAGCCGCTGCTCGTCATGCTGCCTGAACAGGCTCACGGCACGCTCGGAAGCGGCGATACCGAAACCCAGCGAAAGCAGCGCGTGGCGCGCTATGTCGAGGCTCGTCGGAAAGGTCTCGCGCCAGATGAGCTTGACGCCCAAGTCCCGCAGGCGAAACAGGTGCACGCGGTTGCGTGCGCGGGCGAGGATCGGAACCTGCGGGAAGTGCTTGCGCACGACTGCCGCAGTTTTCGCCGAGGCCTCGACGTCGTCGATCGCCAGTACGAAGAGCTTTGCCTCGCTCGTCTTCGCCGCCTCGAGCAGCTCGAGGCGCGAAGCGTCGCCGTAATATACCTTGCTGCCGTAGCGCCTCGGCCGTAGCCGGCGATGATCACCGGGTTTCCCGGTCCCGTGATCGCATCGAACTCCGGCGTCGCGTGCCGCTCGGTCCAGCGCGCGAGCCCGCGCTCGTGAGCTTCGAATGCGAGCGGCGCAAGCAGCATCGAAACAGTCACGACCACGACGAGGAGCTGAGCGGTGCCCGCGTCGAATATGCCGAGGCTCCCCGCCGCGACGAACAGAATGAAGGCGAACTCGCCGCCCTGCGAAACCGAAACTGCAAGTCGCTGCGCCGTGTCGTTCGGCGCGCCCCCGATCCTGGCGATCGCGTACATCAGGGCAAACTTCGCGAGCATGAGGCCGAGCACGAGGCCGAGCACCGCGAGCGGCCGTTCCCAAACGAGGCCAAGGTTCGCGCTCATGCCCACAGCTATGAAGAAAAGACCGAGCAGCAGGCCCTTGAAGGGCTCGATGTCGGCCTCCAGCTCGTGGCGAAATTCGGAATCGGCGAGGAGCACCCCGGCGAGGAAGGCGCCGAGCGAGGCCGACAGGCCGATTTTCTCCATGATGAGCGCGGCGCCTACAACGAGCAGCAGCGCCGCCGCGGTAAATACTTCGCGGCCGCCGTAGCTCGCCACCGCCTTCAGCACCGGACGCACGACGATCCGGCTCGAGATGATGACGACGGCGATCACCGCCAACCCCTTCACAGCGGCCATCCAGCCACCCGCGGCGTGCGTTCCCGAATCGCTGAGCAGCGGCAGGAGCGCGAGCAGCGGGATCACCGACACGTCCTGGAAGAGCAATACGGCGAAGGCTTCACGCCCATGGCGCGTGGCGAGCTGCTTGCGCTCGGCAAGCGAGGCGAGGACGAGCGCGGTCGAGGACATCGCCAGACCGAATCCGGCGACCAGGGCCGCCTGCCAGGAGAAGCCGAACGCCAGCGCTACGGCGGCGAGCACCGCACCGGTCGCGAGCACCTGCGCGCCGCCGAGCCCGAACACGGGCCGGCGCAGCACCCACAGGCGGCTCGGCTGCAGCTCCAGGCCAACGAGGAAAAGCAGCAGCACGACGCCGAACTCGGCGAACTGCAGCGTGGACTCGACCTCGCCGATCATGCCGAAGCCGAAGGGACCGATCAGCATGCCGGCGCCGAGATAGCCGAGCACGGCGCCGAGCTTGAGGCGCTGAAACAGCGGTACGAGCAGCACCGCGGTGAGGAGAAAGACGGCTGCCTGTTCGAGCAGATGCATGGCGAATATCCCGGAGGAAGGGGATTCGCCGCATTATGCGCGAGCGGCGCGGCGCGCGAAACCGGACGGGCGGCGCGCTAGCTCGCGGGCATTCCCGCAACCGCTGTGAGCATGCCGAGCGAGCCCATCTCGTAACCGTCCACGGCTAAGGACATCTGCTCGTCCTCTCTCTGCAGCGCGGCGATGTAGAGCAGCGGCAGGTAATGCTCGGGGGTCGGCACCGCGAGGCGCGCGTTCTCGTCCAGCCGTTCGAATTCGATGAGCGCCCGGTGGTCGCGCGAAGCGAGCGCCTCGCGCACTCGCTCGTTGAAGCGCACCGCCCAGTCGAAAGCCGGACCGCCTGCCCGCTTCATGAGGCGCAAGTTGTGCACGACGTTGCCGCTGCCTGCGACGAGCACGCCTTCGTCGCGCAGCGGCGCGAGCCGCTTGCCGGTTTCGTAATGGAACTCGGGGGCTCGTGTTCCGTCGATGCTCAGTTGGACCACCGGGATTTTCGCGTCGGGGTAGGCGTGCTTCAGCACAGACCAGGTGCCATGATCGAGTCCCCAAGAATCATCGAGCCGTACCTCGACGGGCTCGAGCAGCTCACGCACGCGAGCGGCAAGCCGCGGATCGCCCGGCGCCGGGTAGTGGACGTCGAACAGCGCTTGCGGGAAGCCGTAGAAATCGTGGATCGTTTTCGGCTTTTCCATCGCGGTCACCGCGGTTCCCTCCGTGTACCAGTGCGCCGAGACGCACAGGATCGCTTTGGGCCGCGGGATGGACTCGCCGAGGGCTCGCCAGGTCTCGGTGTACTGGTTGCGCTCGAGTGTGTTCATCGGGCTGCCGTGCCCAAAAAACACCACCGGCATTCCGGAGTGAGGTTTCGCCATCTGGGGCCCTATGCCAGGTCGAACAGCAGCACTTCGGCGCCTTCGCCCTTTTCAAGCGGGATTTCGGGCGTATTAGTAGCTTTCAGCGCATCGCCCGCTTCGAGCGGCTGGCCGTTTGCGGTGAGCTTGCCGCGTGCCACGTGCAAATAGGCGCGGCGGCCGGGTCGAAGCTTGTGGATCGCGCGGTCCGCACCATCGAGAAGCGCGGCGTACACGAAGGCGTCCTGGTGGATCGTCACGGATCCCTCGCGCCCGTCGGGCGAGGCGACCAGGCGCAGCCGCCCGCGCTTGGACGCCGCGTCGAAATGCTTCTGCTCGTAGCTCGGCGCGATGCCGGTAACGCTGGGCTCGATCCAGATCTGGAGAAAGTGCGTCACGTGTTGAGCGTGATTGAACTCGCTGTGCAGCACTCCCTTCCCCGCGCTCATGCGCTGCACGTCCCCCGGCACGATGCTCGAACCGTTTCCCATGCTGTCCTTGTGGGCGAGCTCGCCCTCCAGCACGTAGCTGATGATCTCCATATCGCGGTGGCCGTGAGTGCCGAAACCCGTGCCCGGCTGAATTCGGTCCTCGTTGATGACCCTGAGATGGCCGAATCCCATGTGCTCGGCGTCGTGGTAATCGGCGAAGGAGAAGCTGTGGTAGGAGCGCAACCAGCCGTGGTCGGCCTGGCCGCGGTCCTCGCTTTTGCGGATTTCGATCATCGTGGGCAATCGGTGTCGATTCGATATGGGGTTGCGCGGGCAATTCATCAAGGGCTGATGATCTTCATGTTGAATGCCCGCTCGACGAGCCAGATTCCCGCGATCGCCGCGATGGCGATGGACCCCCCGACGAAGACCAGGCGCCGGTAGAACCAGCTCGCGCGCAGCGCGTACGCGATCGGCAGGAAGGCGCTCACGATCGCGAGCTGGCCGACCTCCACGCCGAGATTGAAACCGACGAGCGCGATGAGCAGCGCACCCTGGGGCAGTCCGAGGTCTCTCACCACTGAGGTCGCAATCGCCGATTCCACCAGACGCGAGGGCAGCGAAATCACCCCCAGCGCCGCGAGGCTCAGCGTGATCGAATGGGCCACGGTGAACGAAGTGACAATCTTGAACACGTCCCAGAACGCCGGGGGAAACCGCTTGACCGCCTGCCAGCGTCCCCCTTCGAGCACAAGCACCGCGGGCAGAAGCAGTGACAGCAGGAACAGGATATGGTCGAAGCCGATCCAGATGTGCCACACTCCCTCGCGGCCATAGTCGAGGAACTGCGTCAACGCCGAGATCTTGGCGAGCTCGAATGCCTGAATCGAGCGCTCCGGGCCGAAGATGGCGGTGCGCGTGGCTACCCCGTGTTCCAGTCTCAGCAATCCCCTGTGCTGCGGATCGAGGTCGGCGAAGAGGCTGTAACTGATTTCGAGGGTCGTCACCTCCTCAGGACAGACGGCTGCAAAGCGCATCACCGAATAAGCGCCGTCGCTGTGGTCGTCGACGAGAAATTCGGTCGCGTGAGCGGGGCAGTCTGCGCCCCTGGAGCGCAGCTTCAATCTCGCGAGAGCATAGGCCGTGATGTCCGCGTGATGCGCCTTCACTTCGCCCCAGGTAATATCGCCGTCTCCGCTGTCGTCCAGGCCGATCGCAAAATCGAGGTCGCGCAGCGCGATGTCCCACTGTCCAGCGATGTTCGCCCTTTCGACGCTGATGGCAAGATAGCTGTCGCTTGGCTTGTGCGCGAGCGCAGAGGAAGCGACCAGCAAAAGGAGTACCGCTGGCAGCGCTTTCATCGCTTGAGCGCTTTCAGCTTTTCCGCCGTGCGGCGGAGGCCCGGATCCTCATGCCCCGAGCGCTCGAGCCAGTCGAGCGCCTCCTGGGCGGCCCCTGGGTCTTTCATCGCGAGCGCCGCCTCGAGCAGGATGCGCGCATCGCGCGGCTCGCGCTGCAGTTTCCAATTTTCCCGCGCCAGCGCGAGCGCCTTTTCCTTGTTGCCGAGAAGGTAGAGGTTGAAGCGCGCCTCCTCCTGCTGATGCAGCTTGTCGCCGCGCAACGCCGCGGCGTCGAACCGGGATCTGAGCGCCTCGATGTGCTCTCGCGCCTTCGGCGCCTTCAGTGCCTGTTCGGCAAGGGCGAGACGAAGAAGCAAGATGTCCGACTTCACCCAGTCGACGAGCAGCGGGACGACTTCCTCGGCGCGTCCCTGGTCGAGCAGAAAGTCCGCGTAGGCCGCGAGCAGGAACTGGTCGTTGATCGGTTCAAAGTACGCCGCGCGGAAATGCTCCTCGGCTTGCTTCACGTCACCCTGTCGCAAAGCCATCTCGGCAAGGCGCGTCAGCACCCAGACCTTCACTTCGGGCTGGACGTCCGCCGTCTTGGCAAGCGCCGCGGAGAGGGCGCGATGCGCCGCGGCGGCCTTGCCCGTGGTGCCATCGAGGTAGGCGATGCAGCCGACGGCGTAGAGTTCGGATTCGAGCTTCTGCAGCGCCAAGCAATCTTCGCGTGCCCTCTCGTAATCGGCCTGCACCATGTGGATCGCGGCGCGCCAGGACCACGCGCGTGCGTTCATGGGGTCTTCGCGCGTCGCTGTTTCGAGGTCCCGCATTGCACCGGAGAAATCGTGGCTGTACTGCTTGAGGATCGCGCGCATCACGAGAACGTCCAGCGGCGGGGCGGGCGGTTGGCGGTCAGCTCGGCACGCAACTGGCGCAGCTCGCGAGCGACCGGATCGCCCGGCCTCACGGGCAATCGCTCGAGCACCGCTGTGTCGTCCTTCGGCACGTAGGGCGCCGCGTACGCGGCGGCCGCGAGCGACGCGATCGCCAGGGCGCGCGAGCAGTCAGTGACTGTGCCGGTGATGAATGTCCGGAAAGTGCACATGGCTGTGGCTGAGGGGATCATGTTCGTGACTGTGCGAGTGCGGCTCGGAGCCGTCCCAGACAAAATCGTGCTCATGGCGATGATGCGCGTCATGGGTATGGGGGTGAGTGTGCGTCAGCGCCTCGTGCCGGTGCAGGTGCCGGTGGCGTTCGGAGAGATGCAGCGCCACGCCGACCGCCATCAAGACCGCTGCGACCCAGAAAAACGCATCCGGCGCCTCGCCGAGCAACGCAAAGGACGCGGCTGCGCCGATAAAAGGCGCGGTTGAAAAATAAGCGCCGGTCCGCGCGGTGCCGAGCTGCCGCAACGCCACCACGAATAGAGCAAGGCTCACTCCGTAGCCGAGCAGGCCGACCAGAGCAGCAGCAGCGGCGACCTCCGGTGCCGGCAGCGCTGCTCCGAAGGCCGCGGCCACGCAAAGGTTCACCGTTCCGGCCGCCAGACCTTTGATGCAGGCGATCTTGACGGAGTCGCCAGCGGAAATCTTGCGCGTGAGGTTATTGTCGAGCGCCCAGCACAAGCAGGCACCCGCTACCGCGAGCGCCGGCCAGGAGGTCGCGATCTCCCCCGATTGCCAGCCGAGAATCACGCCGCCACAGACGATCAGGGACATCCCCAATATCAGGCGTCGGTCGAAATTCTCTCGAAACACGAACCAAGCCAGGAGGGCGGTGAACACGCTTTCGAGGTTCAGTAACAGCGACACCGACGAGGCGGAGCTCGCGGCGAGGGCGAGCATCAGAAGCGCGGGGCCGATTACGCCTCCAGAAATGACCGCGCCGGCGAGCCACTTGTAATCACCCGGCGCGAATCGGGGCCGCTCGGCCGCGGGCCAAATCAAGCCGCGCACGGCAAGCCACAGGCCGAGTCCCACTCCCGACCCCGCATAGAGGAGGCCGGCAAGCATGACCGGCCCGATTTCTCCGACGAGGAGTTTGGCAATCGGGGTGCTCGCCCCGAACAGGACCGCGCCGAGCAGGGCATAGGCGATGCCAGTGTTCACTTGCCAGCCCGTGCGAGCGGCGGGGGAGCCAGGCGGACTCGGCGTGCAGTCATGCCGCCTTCTGGCGAATCCTTCGCGCTTTCAACGATATATGCTAGGATACCCCGCGGTTGACCGGTTTCCGGCGACCGGATCATTCTAATAACGCTCAGAGAGAGGAGACCTTGCATGAAGAAGCTCATGTCGCTGTTGGTAGCCGCGGTCTTCGCGGTGTCGAGTGGCTTTGCCGTCGCGGCGTCCCACGCCGGCGCGCCGATGAAGAAAGACGAAATGAAGAAGGATGGAATGAAGAAAGACGGGAAGAAAGCTGATAAGAAAGCCTCGAAGAAAGCCGCAAAGAAGGACGAGATGAAGAAATAGGCTTTTCGATCCATGGAAAAAGGCAGGGAACGCCCCTGCCTTTTTTATTTTCCCTCGACTGAGGCCTGCTGCGCGCCAGCTTCGCGTTCGGCAATCTCCTTGCGCACAGCGGTCATGTCGAGTTCCTTGCCCTGGCGAATGACCTGCTCGAGCGCCGAACCCGGAAGCGCGCCCGCCTGAGAGAAGAGAATCACCTTCTCGCGGAAAAGCATCAGCGTTGGGATCGAGCGGATGTTGAACGAGGCGGCCAGCTCCTGCTCATCGTCGCTGTTCACTTTCCCAAAGACGATGTCGGCGTGCTTTTCCGAAGCGGCTTCGAATACCGGCGCGAAACCCTTGCACGGCCCGCACCACGGCGCCCAGAAATCGACGAGGACCATGTCGTTACCGTTCACGACTTGTTCGAAATTGTCTTTGGTCAACGCGATCGTTGCCATGCGGGGATCTCCGGGATTCGTCGAGAGCCGCGATTATAACAGGGGCATTTGCGTCCCTTAACGCAGCGCGTTCAGAAAATCCGCAATCGAGCGCCAGTATTCGGGCTCACTGGAGATGCTGTCGTGATCCGAGCGCGGAACCTCACGCCAGGTCTTCGTGCCGCGCCAGGCCTCGAACAAAGCGCGCGAGTGCGCGGCCGGGATGACCCGGTCTTCTGTCGCAACAAGGCACAGCAGCGGCGCCTCGATCTGCGGTGCGCGCGAAAGCGAGTCGAAGCGATGCCGGAGCATGAGCGACACCGGCAGAAAAGGATAGTGGCGCTTTGCCACTTCGGCGATACTGTCGTACGGCGACACGAGTATGACGCCCCGCAGGAGGCGATGCGCCGCCAGGTGAACCGCTACACCGCTGCCCAGACTGCGGCCCATCGCGACGATGCGTTCGGAATTCACTTCCGGACGCCGCTTTGCGTAGTCGTGGATCACGAGTCCGTCCTCAAGGAGCTCCTTTTCCCCGGGTTTGCCTTCGCTCTCCCCGTAGCCGCGAAAGTTCACGAGCAGCAGCGACCAGCCGACAAAATGGTCCGCAACGTCGGCAAGCCAAGAAACTTCCTCCGCATTGCCACCGAAGTAGATGACGAGCGGCGCGGGCGCCCCGTCGCCCCTTACCAGCCAGCCGCGGAGCTTTACGCCATCCTCGGCGACGATGCTCACCTCCTCGACGTTCGGGCGCGGTGTAGGGCGGGAGTCCAGCGGACGCGGGAAGAACAGCATGCGCTCCTGGAAAAACCACATAAAAAGCGGCACGCCGATGGCGACGCCGAGCACGATCTTCAGGATAGAACCGACCATCAATGCAGCTTAACGCTCGGCTCGGTGCCGCGTTTGAGGAGGCGCGCCAGCGTATCGAGCACGACGCCGATAGGACCATGGAGCGCGTACAGGTGCATCTTGTACAGCGACAGGTACATCAGCCGCGCGAACCAGCCCTCGACGCGGTAGCTCTTGCCGGAGAGAAAACCCATCAGCGATCCGATCGTGCTGTATTCGCCGAGCGACACGAGAGAACCGAAGTCGCGGTAGCGGAAGGGTGGGATCGGCCGCCCGCGCATGCGCAGCGCCATCGACCCGAGAAGGTGGGAAGCCTCCTGGTGCGCCGCTTGCGCGGCCGGTGGCACGGGCGGCTGCTTGCCTTTGCTCGGGAATGCCGAGCAGTCGCCCAGAGCGAAAATGTCCGGGTCGCGCGTCGTCTGCAGCGTCGGCTGGACGACGAGCTGGTTGATGTGGTTGGTTTCGAGTCCGTCGAGATTCCTGAGGAGATCCGCCCCTTTGATTCCCGCCGTCCAGACCGCAAGGTCCGCGGGGTAGATTTTGCCGCTTTGGGTCTTCACCTCGCCCGCCGTGATCTCGATGGCTTGCTCGGAGCACGCGACACACACGCCTAGGTTTTCGAGCGCTACGGTCACGGCCTTGGCAATGCGCTCGGGGAGCATCGGCAGGATTCGAGGGTCGGCGTTGAGCGATCACCACCCGCAACTGGGCCGGCGTGCGGACAGGCCGATAGTTGGCCTGAATGCATGCGTTGATCAGGCGCCGGTGGAAGCGGTCGGCTTCTGCAGCAGACTCCAGCGCGCAGGCGTGCTCCTCGACGCCGGGGACGCCGAAAGTGTTCGCGACGCTGCCGATTGCGATCACCAGGGTGTCGTAGCTCAGCGTGCGGCGCGGGATGACTTCGACGCCGCGCTCATCCACCGTTGGGGCCACCACGATCTCGCGGCGCGCTCGGTCGACGCTCTCCAACGCGCCGCAGCAGAAGGTGAAGTCGTGCCAGCGCGCCTGCGCGAGGTAGTCGAGCTGGTGCGCGTGAATATCCATGCTTCCGGCGGCCACCTCGTGCAAGAGGGGCTTCCACAGATGGGTTTCGTTCTTATCCACAAGGGTCACGGTGGCGTGTCGTCTGCGTCCGAAGCGATCCCCTGCCCGGGTCGCGAGCTCAAGCCCTCCGGCGCCGCCGCCGACGATAACGATGCGATGGGGATCGGTCATGAAATTTCGGCTGGCCGGGAAACGCTGATATGATTTTCGTCCCAGATTATGCATGACTCGACCCGACCCTATCGTGGGCGCTTTGCTCCCTCCCCGACCGGTCCGCTGCACTTCGGCTCGCTCGTCGCCGCGGTCGGCAGCTACCTCGAAGCGCGCTGGAACAGGGGCAGATGGCTGGTGCGCATGGAAGATCTCGACCGGCCGCGTGAGGCTCGGGGGGCTTCCAAGGCGATTCTCAGGATGCTCGAGGCGTATGGGTTCGAGTGGGACGGGAAAGTCGTGTTCCAGAGCCGTCGCGACGCAGCCTACGGAGCGGCGCTGAAACGTCTCGAGCATGAGCATGCGGTGTTCCCCTGCGCCTGCACGCGGCGGGAAATCTCCGATTCGACCGTATCCGCGGCGGGCGAGTCCATCTACCCCGGCACCTGCCGCAAGGGGCTTTCGCCTGGACGCCCGGCTCGAGCGATGCGCGTGCGCGTCGACAACGCAGTGATCGCGTTTGAGGACCTCCTTCAAGGCAGGATCGAGCAGAACCTGGCTCGAGAGGTCGGCGACTTCGTTGTGCGGCGCGCGGACGGCCTCTTTGCCTACCAGCTCGCAGTGGTGGTCGATGATTTCGAGCAGAGCATCACCGATGTGGTGCGCGGCGCGGATTTGCTCGCCTCTACGGCGCGGCAGATCTTGTTGCAGCGCTTGCTGGGTCAGCCGACTCCGCGATACATGCATCTTCCGGTCGCGGTGAACCAAACCGGCGAAAAGCTCAGCAAGCAGACTCGCGCCGCCCCTTTGACGGTCACGGAGGCCCCGGTTCGGCTTTGGCAAGCCTTGCGCTTTCTTGGCCAGGAACCGCCGGCGGAGCTCGCGGCAGGGAGAATTGTGGAGATCTGGAACTGGGCGCTGGCGAACTGGCGTACCGAAAGAGTCCCGACTCGAC